>VGFD01000384.1 GCA_016868975.1 Armatimonadota bacterium
CGGGCACGGACACCGCGCATGGTAGCGTGGCGCCACGGACACCGCGCATGGTAGCGTGGCGGGCACGGACACCGCGCATGGTAGCGTGGCGCGCGCGACTCGGCGTGCGGTGAGAGGAAATTGTCCGGCGTGCCGCTCGATGCGTGGGTGTGGGTGCTGTTACTTCAGCGCTTCGAAC
The DNA here is from genome assembly GCA_016868975.1 of Armatimonadota bacterium. Classification (GTDB taxonomy): domain Bacteria; phylum Vulcanimicrobiota; class Xenobia; order RGZZ01; family RGZZ01; genus VGFD01. The sequence goes on from VGFD01000384.1 coordinate 179, forward strand.
AGGCGGTTCATGAAGCGGAAGGTGGGGTCGGGCTTGCGGCCCAGGTGGCCGAAATTGTTGTCCACCTGGCGGTGGGAGATGATGTTCGTGTCGGGGATCTGGTATTTCTTCTGCAGGTAGCGGACCAGCGCCACCGTGGCGTTGAATTCTTCGTCGGTCTCGCGCTCCAGGCGGAAATTGCCGCAGACCTCGATCTGGATGGACTCGTCGTTGAAGTCAAGCGTGCCGCGGCACTTCTGGGTTTCGGGCATGATCAGGAGAATGCGGCCGTCTTTTCCGACGATAAACTGGGTGGACGGGATGCCCTTGCGGTCGTTGAACCGCGTCCAGATGCTCTCCGGAGTGTCGTTCACGCCCGCCGTGTAGTGGATGACCAGGTGCTTCGGCACGATAGTCACCTGGCCGAGCTTGCTGTAGTCGATCTCCCGATAGGTGATGGGCGGCGCGGGCGCGTCCATGTCGTCCCAGTTCTCGGTGGGCGAGACCATCATCAGGGCGCCGTCTCCAGGGGTAACCTCCTCGGGCAGGGCCTGGGTCGTGCGGATGAACTCGGCGCGCTGACTCTCGGTCATCGCCGCGAGCTGGTCGGCGGCCACCGCGGTGCCGATGTCACGCCAGTTGCCGTCGGGGGTGAAAAACTGCTCGTCCACCCGCTGGTGGCCGAAGGTACGCTCGCCCTCCGGGGCCAGCGGACGGTTGTGGTCGCGCATCTCGTCCACAACCCGGTGGGTGCCGGGACGGCGAATAGCGGGCACCGGGTCGAGCGCTTCGCGGTCTGACGGCGGCGGCTCGTCGGTCCGCACCGGACGCGGGAGCAGCACCGGCTCGGGCTCCGACCGGCTGAAGGTATCGCGCACCGGCGCGGGCGGCGCATCGCCCGGACGGGCGGGGGCTTCGGGCGGTGCGCCAGACACCCTGCGGATTTCCACGGGCGGCTCTTTCTACGTGAGCGGCGGACACTCCCCGTACGGACACTGAATATCATTGAGGCACACGCCCTTGGCCAATCATTCCGCCGGCGGGTAATCCTCTCGATAATGGCATCCCCGACTCCCGCGATTGCGTCTCGCCTGCGTGATCACCAGCAGGGCCGCCTGGACCGCGTTGCGCAGGCCCACCAGTAAATCGGTCAGTCTTGTGTGCCGATAGGCTTCCTCCACGTCGATTGCCATCGCCGAGACCTCGCGCCACGCCTGGCCCAGGGTTTCCTCCGACCGCACCAGGCCCACGTTTTCCCACATCACCTCGCGCAGGCGGGCGTGCATCTGGGCCGACCATTCCAGGTTCGGCTCGGCCACGACCTCCGTGATGTCCCAGTCCGGTATCTCCCAGCGGGCGAAATCCTCGCGCTCGAAATTGCCGCAGATGTTTTCCGCGGCCCGCTTTCCCCACACCAGTCCTTCCAACAGCGACGTTGAAGCCAGCCGATTGGCGCCGTGCAGACCGGTGCACGAGACCTCCCCGACCGCGTACATATTGCGCAGATTCGAGCGGCCCCAGCCGTCCACGCGGATGCCGCCGCACGTGTAATGGGCCGCCGGCGCCACCGGTATCGAGTCGGTGCGGATGTCCACGCCCATCCCCAGGCACGTCCGGTGAATCCCCGGGAACCGCGCCGAAACATCCATGCCCCGCGCCCGCAAGGGCGACAGATCCAGCAGCACGTTTGCCGCCGCCGTGCGCCGCATCTCCAGCGCCACCGCCCGTGACACTTCGTCGCGCGGAGCCAGCTCCAGCAGATCCGGGCAATAGCGCTCCATGAAACGCTCGCCGGCCAGATTCAGCAAAATTCCGCCCTCGCCACGCACCGCCTCGCTGATCAAGAACGCCGGGCACCCCTCACGCCGAAACGCCGTGGGGTGAAATTGCACGTACTCCATGTCCACGATGTGCGCGCCGCAGCGGTCCGCCATCGCGAACCCGTCGCCGCGCGCGCCCTCGGGATTCGTGGAATACGCATAGAGTGCCGCCAGCCCACCTGTCGCCAGCACCGTGTAGGACGCCAGCATGGTTTCCACCGCGTCGCCCGAGAGCACGTAGGCCCCCAGCACCGCCGTCTGCTCGTAAATCGCGCCGCGCAGCCGGGAATGATGCGTCGACGTGATTAAATCCACGGCCGTGGCGGACGTGGCGATGCGGATCAGCGGATGCCGCGACGCCTCCCGGGTGAGCGCTTCCTGCAAGGCCGCCCCGGTCTGGTCCTTCACGTGGATGATGCGCGGCCGCGAGTGGGCCGCCTCCGCCGTGCGGTGAATCTCGCCCGCCGAATCCCGATCGAACGGGACTTGCAGCCGGTCAATCAAGAACGACGCCACGAACGGCCCGCCCTCGTCGGCCAGTATGCGGCTGGCCCGCTCACCGCCAATCTTGTCTCCGGCCATGTCGATGTCGTGGGCCAGCGACTCCGGAAACTCATCCTCCCAGATAATTCCGCCCTGGGCGTACCGGGTGTTCGATTCCTGGGGGCTCTCGGCGCGATTGATCACGGTGACCGCATGCCCCAGATCCGCAACGCGAATAGCGGCCGTCAATCCGGCGATTCCCCCGCCCACCACCAGGACGTCGGTGACGCTCACTTAAATCGCGAGCATCCGGTCAATTGCGGCCATCGCCAGACGGCCCGCGCTGCGCGGAATGTGCGTCACCCGATCGTCGGTATAGGGCTCGCGCGGATCGCAGCAGTCGTCGCAGAAGATTATCTCGATGCGGTCCTCCTCCAGCGAGCGCAGCAGTTTCTCAAACGTGTTCTGCTTCATGAAGTCGCACACGACCTCGTCGGCCACCGGATAAAACACTTTCTCCGGCACTTCCTTGCGCAGCCGGTAGATCATCCCCTTTTCAGTGGCCACCACGAATTCTTTCGCGGGCGACTTGCGGGCGTGCCACAGCATCTGCTCGGTGGAGAGAAAGTACGCCTTCTGATGCGGGATCTCACCGTTCTGCACGCGGAACAGGCAGGTCGACGCGCACCCGCACTCAGGGTGAATCAGCAACTCCGCCTCGGGATGCTCGTCCAGCATCCGATCGAGCGACGCCGGATTCACCTTTTCGTGAACGTAGCAGCACGCGTGAAATCCACTAAAGTGGTGCTCGTAGATCTCCACGACTTCCTCGGATAATCCGGCCATGGCCCGCGTGACCCATCCCAGGTACTTGTCCGGACACATCAGCACGCGCTTGCCTGGATTGGCCTCCACCGCCGCCTTCAACACGGCCGCCGCATTGCGCGACGTGCAGATGTAATCCGAGATCGCCTTCATCGCCACGTCGCTGTTGATGTAGGTGACCACTATGCCGCCCGGATTGCGCTCGCGCCACTTTTCCACCCAGCGGTGATCGGTGCCGAACACCAGCGAGCAACCCAGCACCCGCGGCGCGTCGCACACGAATACCCGGGTGTCGTCGCCGGTGATCAATTTCGCGGTGGCGCCCATGAAATAAACGCTCTCGAAATCCACCCGCACGGCGCCGGCGTCGCGCGCCCACAGCGACAACCCGAGCGAATCTCCCACCTGCGCCGCGATCTCGTGAAATTCCGGATACAAATAATTGTGCGCAATAATTGTCGACTGCTTGCGAGCCGCCAGCTCGGAAATGCGGTCGGACATCTCGGCAAGTTCACGGCAGCGCTCCAGGGTGTAGCGCCCGGGGTACAGATCCCCGGCGTAGCGGTTGAACAGCTCGTACCACTCGGAAGCACGCTCGGTCAGGGTGGGCATGCCCGGTCACTTCGCTTCCCCTCGGGGCGCCGCCTCCACGTTCACATCCGGGCAACACATGCGCGCCCGGCCCGCGGTAGAATGGCGCGGAATGCCTGTCATCGGCACAATCAGCGTGCCCCAACCGCCTGCGAGGCGCCCCGCCCCGGCCGCGCCTGGGCCACGCATTCCGTCATGGCCCGACGTCGTCGAGATCGCCCCGCCAAAGCCAGACTTCTGGGCGCAAGCGGCCCGGGCCGGAATCCTGGCCGGCGGACCCGCCTGCGGCACGCCCGTCGGACAGGCGCTCGGCGCCGCCGCCGTCCAGGCCCTGGCCGACGATCTGCTGGGACGCGGCGTACGCTTCTACCACAGCGAATTCCGCGGGAGCGGCGGCTCCCACAGCAGGCTCTTCCCCAACGAGGTGGTGAAGGCGCTCAGCGACGGCACCGCGGAAACGATGGCGGACGGCCTCACCATCCAGGTCACGGGCATGGACGAGTTCATCCCGGTGAAGACGCTCGACGACCTGCGCGTGGTGGACGTCCTGCACGGCACGGCCGCGCCGGCCAGCGTCCTGGAACGCGACTTGCGCGACCTGGCGCGCGCGCTGACCTTCCGCGAGGGCGAAAATGTCTTCCCGCGCGCCGTCGGCCCCTACGGCGTCTACCAGGAATTCAAGCAGGGGCCCTCGCCCTTCCAGACCGAGCGCGGCGAAGTCACCAGCGCCGCCGACGTGCACGCGCTCAATTTCTTCGAGAACCGAGGCGACGACACCGGTCTGCCCGACCGCGAGCGCGCCCACCTCCTGCGCGACCTGGAGCGCGACGGAGTCACCTTCCAGACCGGAAAGGCCCACCGGGCGCTCTCCGCCTACGAGGTGTGGAACCGCCCCCAGCCCGACGTGTGGATGGGCGTGTGCGGCACCGCCTGGGAAGAAACCGACGGCACGTTCGCGCTGAGCCCGCGGCTGGCCACGCTGCGCGGGGTGTACCGCACCTTCACGGACGCGGGCGTGCCGCAGGACGAGACCACCACGATGGTGCGCGCGGTGGCGGACGGCGCGCCCGTGGAGCGCCTCTCGGCGTTGCGCGACGCCGAGGCCGCCTGGGGTCGCGAGGACGGCACGCCGGCCACCCGCGCCGTGGCGGACTTTGCCTGGCTGGGCCCACGCCCTGGAACCCTGGCCGATTTCTGCGGCCTGCTCGGGCGCCTGCCCCAGTCGGACGCGCGCGCGGTCATCGAAAACGGCAGCCCCGATGTCCGCCGACTCTCGCTGCTGCTGGGCCGCCACGCGCCCGCCGTGGAGGCCGCGCAATTCACCCCGGAAGCCCAGCGCCTCCTGGAGCAAGCCGTCGCCCTGGAATCCTCGCTCACCCCGGCCGGTCCCCCTCTGGCCCGCAGCGAGGCCATCGCGCGGCACGCCGTTGAGGACGTCCGCATCGCGCAGCAGCATTGCCTGGAGGGGATGTCGCTGGAGGAGAGCTTCGGCCTGCTGTCCGACGTCCACCGCTCGCTGGCCTTCCGCGTCGGCTGGGACGAGCGCGCGAAGGCCTTCGCATTCGCGCTGGGAGATCTGCGCAGCGGCGCCCTGCAGGGCCGATCCCCGCGGCAGGCGCTCGACGACCTGATCGCCGTGTTCGTCCTCTGCGGGGATCTCGAGCAGGCGCGCAACCGCCTCGTGGAGTCGTCCCGCCCGCAGACGAT
>VGFD01000385.1 GCA_016868975.1 Armatimonadota bacterium
CCGACCATGGGTCCGGGCGTGCGCGTGGATCCGCTCAAGGCGCAGGGCGCCACCAAGCGATAAGGCTGTTCGCTCCCAGTTTGCGACGAACACGCCGGAAACGGCGCCAAATCGTCGCTTTCTGGGCGCCGTTCGCTCCCACTTCGCACCGAACAATGGTTGACAAAGTGGAGGGGAACGAGTATTATCAAACCTCCAGCGGGTACTCCCTGGCGCCGCTGGCGCCAGTTCGCTGGAACCTGGGGCTGTAGCTCAGTTGGGAGAGCGCCTGCATGGCATGCAGGAAGTCAGGAGTTCGAGTCTCCTCAGCTCCACCACCCGAACCGCGTCGAACGGCGCGGTTCATTTTGTTATGTGCCCCGTGACCTCGCATCTCGCCGGAGACGACAGTCGCAACGAGAAACGCCAACACGACGTTCCGCCGCTTTCTGGGCGCCGCGCGATGCAGCGCTGATCCGACCGGTGCGGGCGTCGGGGCCATCGCGCGAGAACCGCGTGGTGGCCCCGTTTTCTTATCCTCGAATGACAAGAGGAGTTCCCCATAACGGGAAGAATCCTCCGCCGGGCCTTTCCGGCGAACGTAAATCCCTGTCCTGGAGCCAGAAATTCGATGAACAAGGTCGGCACGATGGAGCAGGCGCTGAGCCGCGTGCATGATGGCGCCACCATCATGATGGGCGGATTCGGCCTGTGCGGCATTCCGGAGCACGCGGTGAAGGGGTTGCTGGCGCGCGGCACGCGCAACCTCACCATCATCAGCAACAACGCGGGCGTCGAGGACGCGGGCATCGGCCTGCTGGTCCGCAACGGCCAGGTCCGCAAGATGATCTCGACCTACATCGGCGAGAACAAGGTGCTTGAGGCCAGGGTCATCAATGGCGAGATCGATGTGGAATTGAACCCGCAGGGAACCTTTGCCGAGCGCATTCGCGCCGGTGGCGCCGGCCTGGGCGGATTTTTCACCCCGACCGGCGTGGGGACCGTCATCGCCGAGGGCAAGGAAACCCGCCTGATCAACGGCCGCGAGTACGTCCTGGAAATGCCGCTGCGGGCCGAAGTGGCCTTCGTCAAGGCCTGGAAGGCCGACCCCATGGGCAACTTGATTTATCGCAAGACCGCGCGCAATTTCAATCCGGTGATGGCCACCGCCGCGGAGTTCACCGTCGCCGAAGTCGAGGAGCTGGTTGCGGTCGGCGCCCTGGAGCCGGACGCCGTGGTCACGCCCGGGGTCTACGTCGACCTGGTGGTAGTTGGAGAGCAGTATGAAAAGCGAATCGAAAAAAGAGTATATCGCGCGACGAGTGGCGCAGGAGCTTGAAGACGGATTCTACGTCAACCTCGGCATCGGTATCCCCACGCTGGTCGCCAATTATATCCCGGACGGCATGACCGTGGTTCTCCACTCGGAGAACGGCCTGCTGGGCATCGGCCCGTATCCCCTTCCCGACGAGGAAGACGCTGATCTCGTCAACGCCGGCAAGGAAACCGTCACCGAGCAGGCCGGCGCCAGCTACTTCAATTCCGCCGACTCCTTCGCCATGGTTCGCGGCGGGCACATCGACCTCACCGTGATCGGCGCTATGGAGGTCGACGAGGAAGGCAACCTGGCCAACTGGATGATTCCGGGAAAAATGGTCAAGGGCATGGGCGGGGCCATGGATCTGGTGGCCGGCTCGCGCCGCGTGATCATAGCGATGCAGCATGCCGCCAAGGATGGCGAGCCGAAGATTCTCAAGAAGTGTACCTTGCCGCTCACTGGCCGCAAAGTGGTCAACATGATCGTCACCGACCTCGCCGTGATTGACGTGACCGACAAGGGGATGGTGCTGCGCGAAATTGCCCCGGATACCACCGTTGAAGAAGTCCTGCGGCTGACCGGCGCCAGCCTCATCGTTGATCCCGCCCTGAAAACCACTACATTAGCCTGAGGAGAAATCCGCCATGCCCGACATCTTGCAAAAGGCGATCACCCAGCCTCCGGAGGCATCCCCGGAGGGCGGGCACACCCAGGTGCTCCTGGACGCCGAGCACCTGGCGTTCCGCGCCGAATTGCGGGCGTTCGTGCTGCGTGAGGTGGTGCCCATCGCCGAGGACTACGAGCGCGCCGAGCGGTTCCCCAGCGACCTCCTCAAGGAAAAAATGGCCCCGCAAGGCTACCTGGGAATTCCTTATCCCAAAGAGTGGGGCGGGCGGGGACTGGATTATCTCGCCTACGCCATGGCCGTCGAGGAATTTTCCCGCGCGTGGGGCTCGCTGGGCATCATTGTCGCCGCGCACACCACGCTGGGCATCGGCCCCCTGTACAACTTCGGATCGGAATCCCTCAAGAAGGCCTGGGTCCCACGCCTGGCCCAGGGCGAGATCATCGGCTCCTATGGCCTGACCGAGCCGCAGGCCGGCTCGGACTCCGGCGCCACCCACACCACCGCGCGCAGGGACGGCGACGGGTACATTCTCAACGGCACCAAGGTGTTTTGCACGAACGCGACGCACGCCGCCAGCACCACCCTGACCGCGGTCACCGGCAAGGACGCGGAGAGCGGCCGCAGCCGCATCAGCGCGTTTTTCGTCCCCCGCGACACGCCCGGGGTGATGGTCACCAAGCACGAGGACAAGCTGGGCCTGCGCGGCTCCGACACTTCGACCGTGATCCTCGAGGACGCCCGGGTTTCAGAGCACAACATGCTGGGCCGCGAGGGCGAGGGTTTCAAGATCTTCATGCAGACCCTCGACAACGGCCGCATCAGCATCGGCGCCATGGCGCTGGGCCTGGCCCAGTGCGCGCTCGACGAGGGTCTGGCCTACGCGCACAATGGACTCGGCCTGTTCAAGAGCCTGTTTGCCGAGCAAGAGACGCTCGCGCTGTTGGCGGATATTGCCACCGATATCTCGGCCGCCCGCATGATGCTGTACGGCGTGGCAAAATTGAAGGACGCCGCGCTGCCGCACACCCAGGAGGCCGCCATGGCCAAGTTTTTCGCGAGCGAAGTCGCCATGCGCGCCACCGACCGCGTGCTCAACCTTCTCGGGCGGGACGGCGGCATCCGCCACGACTGCCCGGCCAGTCGCGCGTTCCGCGACGTGAAGCTGTGCACCATCGGCGAGGGCACCTCGGAAGTGCAGCGGCTCGTCATTTCGCGTGAATTGCTCAGGAATTATGCTAAAGGAGAAAACAAATGATGACGTTGTCTGAAACCGCCGTTGCCGGACCCAGCTTCGAGCTGACCGAAGAGCAGCGCATGCTGCAGGACATGGTGCGCGACTTCGCCACCAGCACGCTGGCCCCGCGCGCCGCCGCGTACGATCGCAGCTGCGAGTTCCCGCACGACAACGTCAAGGAGATGGCCGAGCTGGGCCTGCTTGGCGTGACCGTGCCGGATACCTACGGCGGCGCCGGCATGGACACCCTGGCGTACACCATCGTCATCGAGGAGATCGCCAAGGCGTGCGCCTCCACGGCGGTCATCGCGGCGGTGCAGAACTCGCTGGTGAATTTCCCGCTGATGAAATTCGGCACCGAAGAGCAGAAGAAGAAATACCTGCCGAAGCTGGCCTCCGGCGAGCTTATCGGCGCCTACTCCCTGACCGAGCCGGGCTCCGGCTCGGACGCGGTGGCCATGCAGACTCGCGTGCGCAAGGAAGGCAACAAGTATATCCTCAACGGGACCAAGGTGTTCGTCACCAACGCGACCGGCGCGGAATTGTTCATCGTGTACGCCACGCTCGATCCGGAGCTGAAGTCGAAGGGCGTGTGCGCGTTCATCATCGAGAAGAACTACCCCGGCTTCTCGGTGGGCCGCCACGAGGAGATGATGGGCGTGCGGGCGAGCGGCACCTCGGAATTGATCCTCGACAACTGCGAAGTGCCCCTGGAGAACCTGCTGGGCACCGAGGGCGAGGGTTTCAAGATCGCGCTGGCCACCCTGGATGTGGGACGCCTGGGAATTGCCGCCCAGGCCATCGGCATCGCCCAGGCGTGCCTGGATTATTCGCTGGGCTACGCGCAGGAGCGCAAGCAGTTCGGCAAGGCCATCGCCACCTTCCAGCTCATCCAGAACAAGCTCGTGGAAATGGCGGTGAACATCGACGCCGCGCGCATGCTGCTCTGGCGGGCCGCATGGCTGCGCGAGCGCGGCCAGAATTTCACCAAGGAAGCGTCCATGGCAAAGCTGTTCGCCTCCGAGACCGCGATGAAGGCGGGCATCGAGGCGGTGCAGGTGCTGGGCGGATACGGCTACACCAAGGACTACCCGGTGGAGCGCTATTTCCGCGACGCGAAAATCACCCAGATCTACGAGGGCACGGCGGAAGTGCAGAAGATCGTCATCGCCCGCCACCTCACCAACCCCGCCTAGGAGCCATAAATGAATATCGTTGTTTGTCTCAAGCAGGTGCCTGACACCGAGACGCGCATTCGCATCAAGGACGACGCCGGCAAGGGCATCGTGCGCGAGAACGTCAAGTTCATCATCAGCCCGTTCGACGAGTTCGCGCTGGAAGAGGCGCTGCGGCTGAAAGAAAAATTGGGCGGGCAGGTCATCGCCTTGAGCCTGGGGCCCGATCGCGCCAAGGACGCGCTGCGCACAGCGCTGGCGGTGGGCGCCGACAAGGCCGTCCACGTCAACGACGGCGGCCTGGCCGGCACCGATTCGCTGGGCGTCGCGCGGACGCTCGCCGCCGCCATCCGCAAACTGGATCACGACGTCGTGCTGTTTGGCAAGAAGGGCGTCGGCCTCGACCGCGGGCAGGTGCCCGCGCAGGTGGCCCAGATTCTCGGGCTTCCCTTCGCGGGGCAGGCCACCGAGATCACCGTTTCGGACGACGGGAAATCCGCCACCGTCGACCGTGAGATCGAAGGCGGCCGCGAGCGCTTCGAAGTCCCCCTGCCGGCGGTCATTTCCCGGGAAAAGAGCGCCAACGAGCTGCGGCACGCGGCGCTCAAAGGGATCATGGCGGCCAAGAGCAAGCCCATCCAGGCATTCACCCTCGCCGACCTGGGGCTCGACGCGGCCGCGCTCCAGCCCAAGGTTCTTGTTTCCAAGATGGAATATCCGACGGAGCGCACCGCGGGTCGCGTTCTGCAGGGTGACGCGGCGACGGCGGCGCGCGAGCTGGTGCGGCTGCTGCACGAAGAAGCGAAGGTGATCTAGAAAATGACGATTCTCACTGTTGCTGAATTTCGCGCGGGCGGCCTGGGCAAGCCGGCCCTGGAAGCCCTCGGCGAGGCGCGCCGCCAGGCCGACCTGGTCGGCGGGAAGACCGGCGTGGTCCTCATCGGGCACAACGTCGATCCGGCGGTGGCCACGCTTACTCGGTACGGCGCCGACGAGATCTATATTTTCGACAGCGCCGCGCTGGAAAATTACAGCCTGGAGAAATACGCCTCCGCGGTGGCCCAGGTGGTGGAGGCGCACAAGCCCGACGTGGTGCTCATCCCGGGCACGGTACACGGGCGGGAAATCGCGCCCTGGCTGGCCAGCCGCCTCGGCGTGGGCGCCGCGGCCGATTGTATCGGGATCAAGGTTGCCCCGGACGGCGCCCTGGAGGCGGTGCATCCCC
>VGFD01000386.1 GCA_016868975.1 Armatimonadota bacterium
AAGCGCTGCCTGACGGCGCGCAGAGGACTTGGGACGCACGGATTCCGTCATTGGGGCATGCTTCGCCGCCCCCCTCGGGCATGTCCTCCGACAACGAAGGAGCCGTCAAGCGCCGACGGGAAAGTGCCCCCCATGGCGACAGAGGGCGTTCGCGATCGGCAGGAAACCATCACGCTGCTCACCTCGGGCGAGCTGGTGGCCGACTTCATCCCCTGGAACGCAGGCGAGCACGGCCAGCAGGCCTACCTCAAGCTGACCCAGGAGGATCGTGCAGCGTATCTTTATGCGGGCGTGGGGAGCATTCTCGAGCTGGAGATCCAGAAGTCGCTGATGCGCCTGCTCAATGACGGGTGGACCTTGCAGGGCGAGGTCTTCGTGGAGTTCGACGGTACCCGCGAGCCCGGCACCAAAGGTGTGGCGCTGGTCGATCCGGTCGTGCTGGAGCTGGGCGGCGGCCTCCTTCCGCTGGTCGACCCGTATCAAGGCGCGCCGCTGCTCGAAAAGCTGCCCGGACTGCGTCATGAGCTGGCGGAGGACGTCGGCTTCCTGGCACCGGCGGTGAAGGTCCGTGACAACCTGACCCTCTCCGCCAACGGCTACCGAGTGCGCCTGCGCGGCGCTCCGACTGCCCAGGGCGAGCTGTTTCTGGACCGCCTGTTGGCGGTCGGCTCCCTCGAGCAGTTGGGCGCGCTGCAGGGCTGGACCACCATCGAGCCCACCTATCGCATGCCTGCCAAGTGGATCCCGCCGGAGGCCCGAGAAACCGCCGAGCAGGGCGGCTGCATGCTTCTCGGAAGCCTCGCGGTGCTCCTCACCCACCTGCGTGAGACGGTCCGCGAGGCGGCGCCGCGACTGCTCGGGCTGCAAGACGTGGCCGACATGGTGGCACGCCTCGCGCCCACCCATCCGGTCGTGGTGGAGCCCTTCAACGGCCGCGCCGAGCGCCTGCGCCGCCTGCGCCGGGTATTGCAGACGCTGCTTTCGGAAGGCGTGCCCATCGGCGACCTGGTGACCATCCTCGAGGTAGTGGGTGACAACCCGGACGGCGAGGTGGACGCGGGCGTGGAGGAAGTGCGCCTGGCGCTGGCCCCGCAAATCGTCACGCGATATACCGACGACGAGGGAACGCTGCGCGCGTTGGTGCTGTCCGACGAAGCGGAATCCGCGGCCGCGAAAATGGACGAAGAATTCTGCGATCAGTTGACCCGCCGCGTCCGCGAGGCGCTCGAGGAGCACCAGCAGCCGGCCGTGCTGTTCGCGCCGCCGCCGCTGCGCCGCGCGATCCGGCGCGCGCTGGAGCCCGCCCTGCCCCATTTCCCGGTACTTTCCACCGGGGAAATTCCGAGCGGCGTGAAAGTACAGGTGGCCGGACCGGTGAAATGGACCGGCGCGGCAAAGGCCCCGCCAAAATCGGACGGTGCGCCGGACAGCGGCGGATTCTGGAAAACCCGCAAGAAGAAAGGCGAATAATGCGCGCTGACGGACGTGCCCCCGATGCCTTGCGACCGGTGCGCATCCAGCGCGCCTTCACCCGCTTCGCAGAAGGCTCCGTGCTGATCGAGATGGGTGACACCCGGGTGCTGTGCACCGCCAGCGTGGAAGAGCGCGTGCCGCCATTCCTGCTCAACAGCGGGCGGGGATGGGTGACCGCGGAATATTCCATGCTGCCCCGCTCCACACTTACCCGCACATCGCGCGAGCGGAGCGGAAGCGGCGGGCGCACCCAGGAGATTCAGCGGCTGATCGGCCGCTCGCTGCGCGCTGCCGTGAACACGGAGAAACTCGGCGCGCGCACCATCACGCTCGATTGCGACGTGCTGCAGGCGGATGGCGGAACACGGACCGCGGCGATTACCGGCGCCATGGTGGCGCTGCACGACGCGTGCTCGTGGCTCATTTCCCGGGGATATCTGCAAAAATCCCCGCTTATCGACATGGTGGCGGCGGTAAGCGTGGGTATCGTGGACGGCGTGCCGGTGCTGGATCTTCCCTACGAGGAGGACGCGCGCGCGGAAACCGACTCCAACGTGGTGATGCTGGCCAGCGGGGGCATCGTGGAAGTGCAAGGAACCGCCGAACGCGGCTCGTTCAGTCGCGCGCTGCTGGATGAATTACTGGATCTGGCGAAGGGCGGGATCGATCGCCTTGTCGCACTGCAGCGGGAGGCGCTGCAATTGTCTTAAGCTGAGCGCGCGCAGAGGTACGCGTAGCGGCTCAGACTCTCACGAATTTCCGCCTTCAGGCCTCCGAAAGAGACTCCGACCTCGCGACCGGCCGCCGAGCGGCGCTGCCGCGCCACGCGTCCCCGCGTGCGGAACGAGGCGATGGGAAAGTCGACTTCGATCTCCACGGGCAGCCCGCTGAAGAAAAATCCCCTGGGGACTGTGAACGAGATGCCGCCGGCGCTGATGTCCCGCGTGCTGGCCTGCTCCCAGCGAGACGACCATGGCAAGCGGTAGCGCACCTGGAACGACTTCTGGATACGAATGTGCTCTCGATGATGGCGCATGACGATCAGATACTCCACACTTCAACTTCCTGAAAAAAGTATAAAACGACTGAGGCCGACGTCCCATAGAGGAATTGTTAACGCTTGGATGCCCCTGAGCCCGCCCGGGCGATCAAACCCGCGGAAGCAGCCGGTTTAGAGCGCTTTGGCGTCGACTGTGCCGAACCTTGCCCTGGCGCATCCAACCCATGTACTCCTACCATCGGCCCCCCGACGTTAGGTCGCTGGTGGAATAGACGGACAACCTGGGTGCGCGTAGGATGGTCATAGACCCTGTCGGAGAGTGTTCATGCGCCTTTTTGAAGTCAGTCAGGACGTCGGCTCATATCGCATCGCGGCGGTTCTTGCGGAACGCGCCTCAGGCGGAACCTACCTCGCGGATGCCGCTGACGGTACCCGTGTAGTGCTTCAGGAAATCGTTCCCACCGCCAGCCAGCACCAGCGTGCACTGGAGCGGTTCGCCCAGGAGGCAGCCGCGCTGCGTCGACTTGTCCACCCTGGCCTCGCCCGCGTCCTGGAAAGCTTCACGCTCCGCAAGACCTGTTTCGTGGCGCGCGAGTACCTTCCCGGGCATCCGCTCGACGCCGTGCTGGCCGCGGCCGGCAAAGCCTTGCCGCTGCCGCTCGTGTTTGACTGGTCGCGAGTCGCCGGCGCCGCGCTGGTCCACGCCCATGGACGTGGAGTGTTCCACCAGGACATTCACCCCGCGCACCTTATCGTGGCTCCAGACGGCACACCGCGATGGACCGGCTACGGAATGCGCCACTTGCTGGCGCCGCCCAGCGGCTTCATGGGCGCCTTCGCGCGAGGAGATCATCAGTCCCCCTACGTCCCAATGGAGCAGAACGGCGTGGCCGCCATCTTCGGCGCGCGCTCCGACCTGTACAGCTTTGCGGCGCTGCTTTATCACGTTTTGAGCGGCGCAGCTCCCCCCCATCCCGACGCGCGCCTCTTCGGCCGCGAGGAGCTGCGCTTTCCCGAGGATTGCCCGCCTCAATTGCGCGCTGCACTTTCTCGGGCGCTGTCCCTGGAGCCGCATGAGCGGCATGAGAGCGTCGCGGCCTTCCTCACCGATGTGGGCATGGCGCCCCACGCGCCGGAGCAGCCGCCATCGTTCGCTTCCGAGGCAACAGCCGGTTCCCGAGCAGGCGCAAACACGCTGGAGACGGGCCGCTAAAAACAAGGGTGGCGTCGGCTGACTTACCACCTTTGCGACCTTTACCACCTTTACGACCTGATAGAGGAATTCTGGATGATCGCGCGCAGCAGCATCTGCGCCTTCTGACGCTGGCCGGCCGCTCCAACCGAGGCAAACTGCCGCGCCGCCTGCTCCAGTCGGGACACGCCGCCGCGGACAGCCTGTCCGTCCAGCCGACAGGGGCGGTCGAGATTGGGCACGATTCCTGGAAGCACCGGCAATCCCTCACGCGACAGCTCCAGCACGGCGAGGTCGAGCATCGCAGACGCCGCACCCCACGCATCCCCGCGCGCGGAAAAAGCACCGGCAGCCTGCTCCAGGCGCGCGGCGGCCGCTTCGTCGCCGTCAGTGGCGGCCAGCAGACCCTCCAGATGCATTCGCATGCCTTCTTCCTGGGGCGAGATGGAGCTGAGCAGTGACCGTGCTTCTTCGGTCAAACCCAGCCGCAAAGCCGCCTGGCCGGCCACCCAGCATGCGGCCGAGGAGCGGGGATCGGCTTCCAGCGCCGGGCCCACGGCGTCACGGGCGCGGGACGGATCGCCTTGCGCGAGGAGATGGCGGCCCAGCGCGGTGCGGGCCCGCGCCGCAAGGCCGGCGTCGGCCGACGCGTCACAAAGCGCAATAGCTTCACGCAGCGTGGGCTCGGCTTCCGAAAGTCCCTGAGTGCACGCCACCTCTCCCAGCTCCACCAGCACTTCGGCCACGTCCTCGCGACGCCCGCCTGTCCGCGCCTCCTCCAACGCCGAGTCCAGCATGGGCCTCGCGGACTCCCACTGTCCCTGGCGTAGAAACGAGCGGGCCAGCCCGCGGAGAAGGCGGCTGCGCTGCGGGGCCGGACGAGGCACGAGGCCGTCGGCGACTTCAAGCCCCTTTTCGTAGTAGCGGGCGGCCCGGGCGAAGTCGCCACGCACCTTCTCGGACAACTCGGCGAGCGCAAGGTATGCCTCCAGCACCCGGCCGTTCTCTCCGGCGTCCTTCCAAGCCTGCATGCTCTCCAGGCGAGCCGACAGCGCGCGCTCCCAATCCTCGCGCACGCCGTACACCTCCGCCAGGGCCTCCTGGCATTCCGCCTCCAGTCGCCGCAACCCGGGCCCAGGGTCACGATCGGCCAGCGAGCGAAGCGCAGAACGCGCCCGATCGAGCGCCTCCAGCGCCTCATTGGCTCGCGACGCCTCGCGGTAGGCAAGCGCCAGCGCGAGTTGAAGGCGTGCCCGACCTTCCGCCGACAACGCCGAGCCCTCGGTGCCCCGTCCGTCCAGGTGGCCGGACAGGACGCGGATGGCCTCCTCGGCCTGCCCGCTGCGCCGGAGCACGTCGGCCAGCGAGGTGAGCGCGCGAGAGAGATAGACGTCAGAGTCGGATTCGAGCCGTCCGGCGCGCGCCGCCGCGGCCCGGTAGGTATCCACCGCCGGCGCCGCGTCGCCGCTGCGCACCAGGGTGTCACCCAGCGAGCACATTGTCTCCACGGCCTCGGTGCTCGCCGCCCGACCACACGCCTCAAACAGCGCGACGGCCTGCTCCAGGGCCTCGCGGGTTTCCACGATGGCGCCGATGCGGTTCCAATCGGCGGCCGCGGCGCGATAGGCGCGGGCCGCGGCGGGGAAGTCGCCGGCGGCCTGCAAGTGGCGCGCGCACACGCCGCTCCAGTACAGCTCGCTGGCCCGTCCCATGCGGGAGTGCCAGTGGCGTCGCTGGGGCGCGGAGGCACGCTCGGCGGCGAGCGTGCGCAGGCGCCGCGACACAAAAGCGTGGCGCGTGCGGCCCTGCACCCAGGCCAGACGCATCAGCCCGGCCGACGTCGCCATCCGCAGAAGCTCCTCGGCTTGCGCGGCTTCCATGCCG
>VGFD01000387.1 GCA_016868975.1 Armatimonadota bacterium
GCGCCGAACGTCGGAAATCGTATCCGACCAGCCGGGCACGTCCTCGTACACCGGCTCGCACTCCGCCAGCACTTTCGCCGACAGCGGGAAGCGCTCCAGGGTTTTTCCAGCGTGCCGATATGCGGTGCACACCCGCAGCGGATCAAATCCGCCCAGCACGTCGAGTTTGGTGATGGCAAGCGCGTCCACCCCGTGCACGCGGCAGGCGGCTTCCAGCGCCACCAGGTCCAGCCATCCGCAGCGTCGGGGCCGCCCGGTCGTGGTGCCAAATTCTCCGCCCTGCTTGCGGAGCCGCTCGCCGGTCGCGTCCTCCAGCTCGGTGGGGAAGGGCCCGGTCCCCACGCGGGTGGTGTACGCCTTCACCACGCCCAGCACGCAGTCCACCGCCTTCGGCGAAATTCCCAGTCCGGCCCCGGCGTATCCCGGCCCGGAATTCGACGAGGTCACAAATGGATACGTGCCCAGATCGACGTCCAGCAGCGCGCCCTGGGCGCCCTCGAATAAAATCGATTTGCCGGCCTTCCAGCGCTGGTGGAGCAGGTACGAGGTGTCGTCAATATACGGCCGCAGCCGCTCCCCGAGCGCGAGATAATCACGCACCATCGGATCCGGCTGGAGCGCCACGTCGGCCAGCGCGTGCGCCTTGTCGCGCAAATTGAAAGTGATCAGCTCGCGCAGACTGTCCGCGTCAAGGAGATCCATCACCCGGATGCCGTTGCGCGCGACCTTGTCGGAGTAGGCCGGCCCGATGCCGCGCCGCGTCGTCCCCAGGCTCTGCTCGCCGCGCCGCGCTTCGGACACGCCGTCGAGCACCAGGTGATACGGCATGATGACGTGCGCGAGATAGGAGATTTTCAGCCGCTCCATGGAAATTCCACGCGCCTGCAGCCCCTCAATTTCCTCCAGCAGCACGCGGACGTCCACCACCATGCCGTTGCCCATCATGCAGTCGCAGCGCTCGAAGAAGATTCCCGAGGGAATCTGGTGCAGCTTATAGGTTTCGGTCCCGATGACCACCGTGTGCCCCGCGTTGTTTCCTCCGGAGTAGCGCGCCACGACGTCGGCCTGGCGCGCAAGGTAGTGGGTGACCTTGCCCTTGCCCTCGTCACCCCACTGGGTGCCCAGAATGAGCGTGTTTTTCATCTTTTTCCCCTTGCTTTTTTCGAGCGGGCGCGGCGCGCGTTCTCCAGCAGCGCTTCCAGCGAATCGTCGGCGCGCGCCTGCTGCCAGGCCAGAGCCAGGCCGTGGCGGCGCTCCACTTCGCGGGTCTTTTCAAAGTGTGACGATTCCATGATGAGGTACTCGTCGCTGCCGTCGCTGCCCGAATAATATACTCGAGCCCCGTCCCGCTCCAGCGCCTGCTCAAGCTCGCGTCGCGCGGCCGCGCTGAGCGCCGACGGACAGTAGATTAAAATCATGTTATGCGTGGTGCCGGGCGGTGGCTTCTTCGGAGAACAAAATGCGCTCACACGACGGGCAGGTCTCCAGCTCGCGCTCAAGAACCCGGCGCCGCACCGGCTCGGGGACGGTCACGCCGCACGTTCCGCACGCGGTGCCCTGCATTTTCGTGACGGCCACGCCGTCCTTGCGCTTGCGCAACCCTTCGTAGCGGGTGATGAGCGGGGTTTCCAGCTCGGCCACCAGCGCCGCGCGCTTGCGATTGTTCTCGGCGATCTCGGCCTCGATCTGCACCCGGGTGGCTGCCTGGGATTTCCCCTCGTCTTCCTGCTGCTTCACGGCGTGTTCCAGGTGCTTCTTGAGCTTGTCCATTTCGGCGGTCTGGCCGTCGATCTGCTCCATCAGCTCGAGGGCCTTGTCCTCCACCTCGCCGGCCTGGTGCTTGAGCTGGTCGGACTCCATCTGGAACCCGGACAGCTCCTTGGGGTTGGTCACCTTCCCCGAATAAAGTTTGGCCTCGATCTCCGTGCGATGGCTGGTGATGCTTGCCAGCTTCAGCTCGGCGTCCTTGAGCTGGGTGCGCAGCTTGTGCAGGGCTTCGTCCATCTCCTTGAGCTTGCGCTGCCGCACGGAGATCTTGCGGGCCAGGTCATCGGAAGGCACGAGCTGGGTCAGCCCGTGTTCGGACACGCGGATCTTGGAATCGATCTGTTGCAGGCGATAGAGTAGCCATAGCTGCGTCATGCGCGGTTGATCAACTCGTCTTTCAGGATTCCGATGGCGGGAAGGTTGCGGTAACGGCCGGCGAAGTCGAGGCCGTAGCCCACCACGAAGTGGTCTCCGATCTCGAACCCCTTGTAGTCGATGGGGACTTCGAGGATGCGCCGCACCGGCTTGTCGAGCAGCGTACACGTCCTGATGCTGGCCGGCTTGCGCAGCTTCAGCGCCTTGATGAGATAGCCGAGGGTCAGGCCGGTGTCCACGATGTCCTCCACGATGAGCACGTGGCGGTTTTCAATCGATTCCTCGAGGTCCTTGACGATGCGCACCACGCCGGAAGTGCTGGTGGCGTCGCCGTACGAGGAGATGGCGATGAAGTCCAGCACCAGCGGGACCTGGATGTGCCGCATCAGGTCCGGCGCGAAGAGCAGCGAGCCCTTGAGGACGCACAGCAGGATGAGGTCCTTGCCGCGGTAGTCCTGCGTGATCTTCTCGCCCATCTCGCGGATGCGGAGGGCAATCGCTTCCTCGTCGATGAGGACCTGCTTGATGTCGTTGAACAGCGGGCTGATCTGGGTGTTCACGGGCGCTCCTAGCCGGGTCGGGTCCGGCGGGTCGTTGGTCCGGCGGGTCGTTGGTCCGGCGGGTCGTTGGTCCGGCGGCTACTACGACGGAGGCGCCTCGTCCGCCTCCATCCCGTACTTCAGTGCCAGCGAGCGGAAGTCGCGCCCGTAAAAGATCTTGATGTTGAGCCCCGGGTAGAGCTGCCGCAGGGTCCTCACCTTGCGGTTTTTCTTGGTCACCAGGCTTTGCTTGAGGGTGGTCAGCTCGATGAACATGTCCAGGTCGGGGAGGTAGAAGTCGGGCGAGAAGCTCTCGATGACCCGCCCGTCGTCCGCCCAGGTCAGCGGAAAGGTGTGCGGCTCGTACATCCAGGGGATCTGGTAATAGTCCAGGAGCGCCGCGAACTCGCGCTCGCTGGGATGCGCGAAGTGGGTCTCGCTTTTGGGCCGCTTCCGTTTGCGGGCCTGCGTCAGGTCAGCGCGATCAGCCACGACTCCACCAGCACGATAAAGGCCCCCGCCAGCGTGAACACGCGCCACGCCCCCACCACGCTGCGCTGCAGGTAGGCGACCAGCAGCAAGAACGACACCAGCGTCAGGACGAACATCTGCCCCTGCGCCACGTCAAAGCGCACCGCCGCAAGGTACTCCGGCCACCCGTATACGACGGCCAGCGAGCCGGCCAGCAACAGCGTGGCGATGACGTTGCAGACGAAGAAGAACGTGCGCAGGCGCGATTGCAAAAATAAAGCCTCCGACCAGAAACTCCGGAGGCCTATTCGTTGAATTGCCGTCAATTTCCTCTGAGCCCGCCAGGGGCGCAAGTGGCTACACCGTGTCCAGCACCCCCTGCTCGGTCGAGGTCGCTGTCGGGGTGGTCTGCACCTCGGCGTCCTTCGACCCCGGGCCGGTCGCCGCGATGATGCGGTTGAGGTCGTCCGCGTCGAGGACTTCCTTGTCGAGCAACTCGCCCACAATCGCTTCCAGGGTGTCGCGGTTGCGGTCCAGGATCTCGCGGGTGCGCTTGTACGCCGTCTCGATGAAGTGGCGCACCTCTTGATCGATCAGGTTGGCCACCTCTTCGGAGTAGTTGCGATCCTCGTAGATGTCGCGCCCCAGGAACACCTGCTCCTGCTTCTTGCCGAAGGTCAGCGGGCCGAGTTTGTCGCTCATGCCGAACTTGGTGACCATCGAGCGGGCAATTTCGGTGGCTTTCTCCAGGTCGTTGGACGCGCCCGTGGTGATCTCGTTGAACACGATCTCCTCGGCGACGCGGCCGCCCAGCGCATGGCACAGGTACCCTTGCAGCTCGGCCCGGCTGCGGTTGTACTTGTCCTCGTCGGGCATCGACACGGTGACGCCGAGCGCCATGCCGCGCGGCAGAATGGTCACCTTGCGCACCGGGTCGCACTCCGGGATCAGCTTGGCGACCAGCGCGTGGCCCGCCTCGTGGTAGGCCGTGATCTCCTTCTCCTTGTCGCTCATGATACGGCTCTTTTTTTCCGGCCCCATCATGTTGCGATCGATGGCTTCCTCGCAGTCGAGCATCTCGATGTGCGTCTTGTTGGCGCGCGCCGCCAACAGCGCGGCCTCGTTGAGCAGATTTTCCAGATCCGCGCCGGAGAAGCCCGGCGTCCGCTTGGCCAGAATTTCCAGCTCGACGTCCTCGCCCAGCGGTTTTCCGCGGCTGTGCACTTTGAGGATGGCTTTGCGGCCCGACACGTCCGGCTTGTCCACCATCACGTGGCGGTCGAAGCGCCCGGGCCGTAGCAGCGCGGGATCGAGCACGTCGGGACGGTTGGTGGCGGCCAGCACGATCACGCCGTTGTTGGCCTCGAAGCCGTCCATTTCCACGAGCAGCTGGTTGAGCGTCTGCTCGCGCTCATCGTGGCCGCCGCCCAGGCCGGCGCCGCGCTGGCGGCCGACCGCGTCAATTTCGTCCACGAACACGATGCAGGGCGCCGTTTTCTTGGCCTGCTCGAACAGGTCGCGCACTCGGGACGCCCCGACGCCCACGAACATTTCCACAAAATCCGAGCCGCTGATGTAGTAGAACGGCACGCCGGCTTCACCCGCGATGGCGCGCCCGAGCAGCGTCTTGCCAGTGCCCGGGGAGCCCAGCAGCAGCACGCCCTTGGGAATGCGTGCGCCCAGCGCCTGGTATTTCTTGGGATATTTGAGGAAGTCGACGACTTCCTTCAATTCTTCTTTTGCTTCTTCGACGCCGGCCACGTCGTCAAAGGTGATCTTGGCGCGGTTGTCGCTGAGCAGCTTGGCCTTGCTGCGCCCGAAGGCGAAGGCCTGCGAGCCACCGGACTGCGCCTGGCGCATGATCAAGATGAAAAATCCGAAGAGCAGCAGATAGGGCAGGAAATTCGCCACGAAATACCACCAGGGCGTGTCGCTCACTTGCTGGAATTGCGTCTCGACGTTCTTTTCCTTCAGCTTCTGCTGCAAGCGGGCATCGTCGCGAAAACCGAAATACGTCTTGAACTTCTGGTATTGCCCGTCCTTGATGTTGAATTTGTATTCGCCGGTGATTTCACCGTTGGCCAGCTTGACCGACTTTACGTTCCCTTTGTCCAGCTCTTCCTCAAACTTGCTGTAGGGAATGGTAACCGGCTGATCCGTCTTGTTCACCAGCGCTTGAACGAGGAGATAGGCGGCGAAGAGGATCGCCATCCAGATCAGGATCGGCCGAATCAGTTTACCCAATGCTTGCTCCTTTGAGGTACCGGCCCGGAAAGCCCGCGACGCTTCCCGTTTCCACGCTTAAGTTTGCCATGTCGGTGACAACGCCCTGCCCTCGGTTGCTCAAGTCAGGGGCCGGCTCGCCTCCCAACCCTAATGCCTGGGG
>VGFD01000388.1 GCA_016868975.1 Armatimonadota bacterium
GTCGTGGACGCAGTGCGCCGCCTGTTGCGCATCCACGCGCGACTCGCGCCGGGCCGCGGGTCCACGAGCGGTCCGATCCTGGTGTCCCACTCGTTTTCGGCCGAGACGTCCGCGGCGCTCAGTCGCGCGGCCGGCGCGGCGGGGACTTCGGCCAACGACCTGCTGGCGCGCGACCTCATCCTCGCCCTGCGCGCCTGGAACGGCGCCCGAAACGCGGGCACCTCGAGGCTGGCGCTGGCCGTCCCCATGTCGCTGTGGAGCGGGGGATGGGAAGCGTGCAACGAGGTGTCCCTGGCCGTGCTGGAGTGGGATGCCGAGAGCGGTGAAGCGCCTGACGAGATCCTCCGCGAGGTCGCGCGGCAAATGGCGCGCCGCAAGGCGGATCGGGCGGTGCGCTTCACCCGCGTCCTGGAGCGGCTGCACCGGCGCCCGTGGCTGATGCGGCTTTTTCCCCGCCGGCCCATCCTCTATGCGACGGCGGTGATCACGAACTGGGGGCGGCCGTCATTCCTGCGCGGCGGCGGGCGCTTCGGCAACGTGACCGTGCGCCGCTGCCACGGCTTCACCCCGGTCCGCGCGGGCACCCGGGCGTCGCTGGCGGTGGTGCGGCGGGCGGACGGGCTGGATCTGGGATTGACCTGTGACGGGTCCTGCTTCGACGAGGCGGACGCGCGGGCGCTGCTCGACCTCTACGTGGCGCAGGTGGAGGCCAGCGCGGCCTCGGTTAAATCGTCTCCAACGTGAGGTCAGGTATCCGCGGGGGACTGGAAACGGAGCGGTCCAGGGTGGGGACACCCGGGCCGTTCGTCGCCATCCACCCGGGCGCGGCGTACGGATCGGCCAAGCGCTGGCTGCCGGAGCGCTTCGCGGAAGTGGCCGACGCGCTTGCCGAGGCGTGGGGGGCGCGCGTCGTCGTCCTTGGGAGTCCGGAGGAAATCGCCCTGGCCCAGAGCGTGTGCGCGGCCATGCGCGGCCCGGCGCTCAACCTCGCCGGTCGCACGACGACGCGCGATTTGATGGCCGTGCTCGCCCAGGCGTCGTGCCTGGTGTGCAATGACTCCGGGCCGATGCACGTGGCGGCGGCGCTGGGCGTCCCGGTGGTGGCGGTGTTCGGCCCCACGGACCCCAGGCGCACGGCGCCCTGGAGCCCGCGCGCCCGGGTGGTGCGCATCGAGCACGACTGCTCGCCCTGCGCACGCCGCGCCTGCGATCGAGGACACGCGTGCATGCTGGGCGTCACGGCGGAAGCTGTCATCGACGCGGCTTTGGAGCTTTCCGGCGCATGACCAGGACCAGCCGCGCTTCCAGCGGCAGCGGAGTGCGCGACAAGGCGCCTCTCATTGTAGGACTCCTGGCCGCCGCCGCATTCCTTTTCACGGTTCTCTCGTGGCTCACCGAGGACGCGCTCCGCCTGTTTGCCGCCGCGTTCACCCTCGATCAGGCCGCGGACGTCTCGTTCGCCGGGTTCCCTTCGGACCTCGCCGCGTTGCAAGCGCAGGCGCCCGACCTGCTCAAGGCGCTCTTCCTCGCCTATATCCTGCCCGCCACGCTGTTTGTGGGATTGTGGCTGGCGCTTGCGGCGGTGGTGGGGATCGGGCCGCTCTGGCTCCCTTCAGTCCCGCGCTGGGCGCCCCCCGTGGCGTCCGGTGTGCTGACGATCTGGGTTGGGCGCTGGCTCCTGAATGGACAAACGCTCGGCCCGGACGAATTCGCCTATCTCTTCCAGGCGCACGTGCTGGCGCAGGGACACCTTGCCCTGGCGTCACCGGAGCCGCAGGACGCTTTCGATTGCCTGTGCATCATCAACAACGGTCTCTGGTATGGGAAATATCCGCCCGGGTATCCGATTCTTCTGGCCGCCGCGGTCCTGTGCCACGTCCCGCACTGGCTGAACGCGGCGGCCGGCGCCGGGTGCCTCGTGGCCACCTTCGTTCTGACCCGCGATCTCTATGACCGGGCCACCGCGCAGGTGGCGGTTGCGCTGCTTGCCATCTGTCCGTTTTTTTTCCTGAACAACATTCCCATGATGGCGCACCCGTCGTACCTTTTCTTTTTTCTGGTGTTCTTGATATTTTTCTTCCGCGGCCTGGAGAGTGAAGACTTCCTGAACCCGGTCCTGGCCGGCGCGGCGGCCGGCGCATGCTTGCTGATCCGACCGGTGGACTTTGTGCTGCCCGTGCTGGTATGCGCCGCATGGGCCGCAACTCGGACGCGTGGCGCCTCGTTCATCTGGAGGAACATGGCGCTGGGCGCCTTGCCGCTGGCGATGTGCGCCGGGTTGCTCCTGGCGGTGAACGCCGCGCAGACCGGAAGCGCGCTGGTGTCTCCCTATGTCGTGACCGCTTCGGACGAAGGCCTGGGCTTTGGCCACCACGGCCACGGGTGGCTTCGCGGGCTGTGGAATCTGATGGTCTCCGTCGGCCGCCTGCTGGTGTGGATGCCCCCCCTGGTCTGCGAGCTGGCCCTGCTTGCATGGTTTGAAAAGTCGGGCCGCGCCGCGCTTCTCCTCACCCTGGCCGCCTGTCCGGTGGTAACCTATTTTTTCTACTTCACGACCGGCAACACCGAGCTTGGCCCGCGCTATTATCACGCCGCCCTGGCGATTCTGCCGATGCTGGCGGCTCGAGCGCTGATCCGCAGCGGCCCCTGGATGCCACACGCCTACCTTGCGCTGGCCTGCGTCTACCTGGCCACGGTCACCTACCCCAACACGCTTGCTTGCGCCGAGTTTCTCTCTCGGGTCAACAACCGCTATTTCGTGGATGAGCCGGCCGGCGATCTCCTCGTGTTCGTGCGCAGCAGCTACCCCTACGCACCCGACTGCTACGCCCGAAACCTCCCACCCGTCGGCGGCCGGACAGTCCGGGTGGTGTACCTGGACGCCGCGACCAACCGCCGCGTGCTCCGCCAGTTTGGCGATCGTCGCGCCGTGGTGGCGGACTACCATCCTGGCCGGGCCCGCTTCTCGTTCAGGGACGCCAGCCCCGCCGAGCTGGACCAACCGCTCGCGGCGGCCCGCAATTATCTGCGCTGCGCGGGCAACCGCGCCGCCGCCGGCCGCCAGGTCCGGGAGGCGATGAAGCGGCCTGGCGAGCACGCCGGCGCCCTGCTCCTGCAGGCCGAGTTGGACTCCGACGCCGGGCAGCCGGCGAAGGAGGCCGCCCGCCTTCGCGGCGCGCTGGCCCTCACCGGTGAGAGCCCGGAGATCCTCATGCGGCTCGGCATCCTCAGCGCCGAGGCAGGGCGAACCCGGGAAGCCCTGGCCTACTTCGAGCGGGTGCTGCGGGCCGCGCCAGAGGCGGGCCTGGCGGAGCGGGCACGGGCCTGGCAGGAGTCCCTGGGGATCGCCAGATGAGATTCGCCAGCGCGGGATGGACAGCCCGTGTTACAATGATGGGGCCGCTGCACCGCGATTTTCAAATATCTGAATTTTTTTCCGCCAAGAGACTTGATTGGCGACCATCGAGCAAGCGAGGCGCTGGCCTCTGGGACTCGACCGGGCGCGGGCACTTACCAGGAAGGAAAATTTGACGATTAATACGACTTTGGATGAAAAAGCCCTCAAGGAATTTGCCGCGCGCGCCCGCCGGCAGTACGATCAAGACCCGGTTTTCATCGCCGTACACCCGCAGCGCCATACCGAGAGCGGCGTTTACGAGTTCGAGATGGAGATCCGACCGGACCGTAAGCAGCGCTGCTTCTTCTGGCGCTTTGTCAGCAAGGTGGCGGAGGGGCAATTTGGCATGGAAGTGTCCGAGGACAAGGACGCTTCCGCCGACGACATGGTGACCCAGTGGCTCGTGGCGCGCAAGTACCTTGCCCGCCAGGCGCGTGCCGCGGCGGAGCCGAGTGCGGCTGGGACTGCTCCGAAGGCTCCGGCAAAGCGCGCGGCGGCCAAAAAGGCGACGCCACGTAAGTCGTAGGCTCGGTCGCCGGCTGGCGCGCGCGACGAGGACGTCCGCCGAGATTCGCTCGCGGGTGGAGGCATTGATCACCCGAGCAGGCGATTTCCCTTGCCAAGAGGGGGGTCTCGGGCGTAAACTGGATCGGATTCACGCCGCCGGCAGCCTTGAGGGGGGCCACCGCCTTGTCGACCATCCGGTCGGATGCAAACAACGTCAACGATGCAGCGTTCCCGGCCAGGCGGCCGGCGCCTTCCGGCGCGCCGAGAGCGTCGGGGTTGATCCCACCCTGGTCTGCCCCTTCCTGAGAGCGCAGGCCGCTCTCTCTCAGACCGCTCCTGAGCCGTCAATCGCTCCTTCGGCCAGTGACGCCGCGGCCGTCAACATTACCACCGTCGCTTCGTCCATGGGCGCCGGGGGCCCGATGGGCGTCATGGCGGCCGCCGACGTGACCGGGGCGCTGGCCGGCAAGGGCGCCTCGTTTCGCGGGCTGGGACGGGGATGGGATTTCTGGCGCGTCAAGATGCGCGACGTGACTCCCGAGAAGGCCGGCGCCATGCTCGAGAAGGGGCGCCCGCTCGAAGTCCGCGTGGCCGGCGGGGAGTGGGGCCCGGTCCAGAACACCGAGGAACTGCAGCGGCTGCTGTCGCTATACGAGACGGCGGCGGCCGGCGAGAAGCCGCCCCTCGACGTCAAGGCCCTGGCCGAGCGGGGCTTGTCCACCGCCCTGGCGGCCGCGGTGGCCGCGTCCGGGCCGGCGGCGGCGGGCTCAAAGCCGGCCACCGAAGCCGTTCCACTGCACGACCCGTACGTTCCCAAGCGGATTGGCACGCTCAACTTTGTGAACGGCATCCGCCGCAACTTCGCAAACCCGGTGAACTTCTTCAATGAATTTCACGGCAAGCACGGCTCGACGTTCAAGGTCAATCTTCCGACCGGTCACAAATTCCTGTTTGACATCCGACCCGAGTCGGTTTTCGAAGCGCTGAAGGAAACCGATAAAGGTGACAGCATCTGGGAAAAGCCGCCCACCCAGGGACATGGGCTGGCCTTCCTGCTCGGCACCGACAACGTATTTCTGGGAAAGGGTGAAGAGTGGAAAAAGGCCCACGACGTGATGAAGCCCTTCTTTCACGGGCCCGCCATCCGCAGCGAGGAAACCAGTGCGGCCATCGGCCACATCCTCGACGAGCACATCGACGGCATCAAGGCGCGGGCGGCGTCCAGCCCGGACAGGAGCGTCACCGTGGATTTGCGCCAGGAGATGCAGCTGGCCACGCTCGACGTTGCCATGCGCTTCCTGCTGGGCGCGAAGCTCTCCGACGGCGAGCTGAGAGGAACCCAGCAAGCCTTCCAGACGGTGATGAAGTGGCTGGCGCGCGAGACGGCCAATCCCACCGACGTCAGCCTTTCGAAACTGTCCGGCCTGTTGCCCGGCGCCAGCGAGCTGAAGGATGCCTACAAAGTCCTCACTGATCTCGGCGACCGCGTCATCGCCGAGCGGCGCGCCTCCGGCGACCCCGGCGACGACCTGCTGGGCGGGCTGCTCAAAGCGAAGGATCCAGCCACCGTTCAGCCCTACAGCGACG
>VGFD01000389.1 GCA_016868975.1 Armatimonadota bacterium
GTTCACCGACGCCGGCAACATCATCGGGCCCACCACCTTCGTGGCCACGCTGGAGGACGGCACCCCCGAGGGGCACACCATCAGCTTCGACATCACGAACCTGCGGATGGGCCGCCTGACCAGCCTGGAGGGGACCTCCACCGACGGCAGCGAGGGGACCGGAGACATCCAGGTGAACGCGGCCATCTACGCGTCGGGCACCGGCAGCGTGCAGCCACTGCTCGTCCTGGAAGGCGTGAGCGCCGGCACGAAGTCCGCGACGCTGGGCGGGGTGACCTTCACGGTGAACAGGGCGACGAAGGACGACGTGGGCCTGACCGCGTTTGTCAAGGCGTACGGCTACGCGAAGGGGACCCTGGAGGATCGCGCCCTGCAGTTCCAGATCGGCGCGCACGAGGGCGACGTGACCCGCATCGGCATCGCGAAAATGGACGTGGCCACGATTTTCCGGGCCGGTGAAAATGGCTATGAATACAGCGACATCGAGCTGACCGACAAGCTGGTGGCCCAGGATCTGATCGGCCAGGTCGATGACGCGCTGAATTTCGTGTCAGGCGAAAATCTCCGCATCGGGGCGTTCCAAAATTCGATGTCCCGCTGGCTGGAGGGACAGCGCCAACAGGCCACTTCCATCACGGGCGCGCTGTCCAACCTCGAGGACGCCGACATGGCGACGGAAGCCACGGTGCAGTCGAAGCGCTCGATCCTGGTCCAGTCGGGGATGGCCATGCTGGCCCAGGCCAACACAAACCACCAGTACCTGCTCCAGTTGCTGCGGTAGTTCCCAGCCGGGCCGCCCGTTCGCGGGTTTAGCCACCCGGTGGCTGCAATCATAGGAGTTTAGCCACCGGGTGGCTTCATGACCGGGCCAGGGCATGATATGCTCTCCTCACATGCTTGCAGTTCCGGATAGTCCACTGGGCCTGCTCCAGCGCGGTCGCGGTGACGGCGCCCGCTTCGCCTTGCACTGGCCGAGTCGAGAGGTTGAGGCGCTCGTGATTCAGTGTATCGTCGAAGATCCGCGATGGGACCGCCAGACTGAGCGTCGTGCGGAATACTATGCGGAAATTGTTGGCAGCCTGGGAATTGACTTGCAGCCGTTGGAGTCGCACTTGCGGGGCAGCGATGATCACATGCTCGCCCTGGAGACCCTCGGGCATATGGTGGAACGCCCGGACGCCGTGCGGATTCTTCAGGAGTATGTTGCGTATGGAAGTGAGTTTGGCTACGCAATTACTTGTTTGCGTGAGCATTCCGCTTTGTGCAGTGGTCTCGACCGCATGATCTGCGATCGGTTTCCGGATGATGACGACCTTAGGCAGCAACTGGAAAGCGCCGCGCTGCCGTCAGCGCCGTGGTCAGAATGGCGAGACACGAATCCACGGTTGGGACGAATTCTTGGCGAAATTGCAATTGATAGGCCGAGATATCAGCCGGAGTCGAACAGTAATCGTTCCGCTGCGGAGATTCTTGCAGGAGCGGTCGATGACCGCATGTTTCGCGTGCTTCGCGAGTTTCGCACAAGAGTGACACCGCGGGATCTGGATCTCTTGCACGAGTATGCCTACTCCGCGAATGATTATCAGAGGGCACTGGCGCTGTATGGAATCGCGCAACTGGCCGATGCACGCTCCCTGCCGCATCTCCTCGACCTGGCGGAGCGCGGCGTAGAGTCCCTGTCGCCGCGTTCGTGCATTGCGCTGGGACGCGCACTGGAGGCACTCCCCGCGGAGCTCACGCTTCCTTACGCGCGCCTGGTATGACGCTGACACGATACCGCGTGCAGGGTTGGCGGTGGGGATTTTGAGGCGCGGCGCGACCGCAAAAGACCTGCAGCGCGTGGTGGGCGGCCTCGAGCATGCGTACGCAGAGGAGGATTGGTATCCAGCCTGCGACGCCCTCGAGACCTTGGAGCGGATCCGAGTCGGGATCCCGCCAGAGATTGTCGAGGCGGCTTACCGCGAGGCACCTTTCTCGCGGGTGTGCAGCTACGCGTGCCGCGTGCTGGTCGCCGCGCATCGGGAGCGTTTCTCCCGGGGCTTTGCCGTTGAGGTGCTCTGGGACTGCGAAGCAGAAACGCGTGCGATCGGAGCGAAATGTGCCGACCTGTCCTGCGAGGGGGCCTCTGCGCGCCTCTCTACGCTCATTCTTGACGAGCGCCAGGATGAGGGGGTGCGCGACGCCGCGCTCAGCCGCGGTCTCGATCGTTGATCACCACTGACTCGGTGGTCGTCGTGAGCAAGCGCTCGCAAGCCTTTCCGACGCGTCAACGTCGGCCCGGACTGGGTTGACCACGACTGAGCGTCGTTGGGCAATCGTCTGTGGTATGCTTGCGGACAGGAGGCCACTTATGGACTACGGGTGCCGTGATGGGGATGACGCAGCGGCTCACTGATCTCAACGCGTGGCATCGCGACCTTTCGCGCCGCGTCGAGGAGCACGTCGCGCGGCAATGGCATTCTCAGGAACGGCTGGAGAGGCGGCTTGACCAGGCACAGCGGGCGTTCGACGATGAGAAAGCACGCATTGGCGCGCGCCTGGATTCAATGGAGCGGTGTCTGGATGCCGCGCTTGCACGCCTCAAATCGGTGCGTGCCCAGTTCGATGCAGAATGAACGTTCGAGCCGGCGCCCGGCGGTCGCCTCCGACGGAAGTCAGGCGGATACGGAGGATGCCAACAGCGAAGTCTCGCGCGAAGAATTCATCCGGGCTATGGAAGCATTTCGCACGAGGCTCTCGGAAAGGCGATTCTCGGATTCGACCGACCTCATTCGCGAGGATCGCGACCGATAACAGCGACTACCCCTGGCCAACCGGTAACATCCTGGACGCACCTCCCGCCGGCGCCTGACGTACAATCCTTGCGAGATGATCCGGTCTGACGTCTGTCTGCTTTCCGTGGCCTCGATTTTGGCGCGGCCTTTTGCCTCGTTGCCCGCCGCGTCCCGCGACTCCGTGACGCTTGGCGCCGCATCGTCGGTCGGGCTGGTGCCGCCCCCCGCGGTGTCGAACGTCCACGACGTGCAGGTGGTCAAGCGGATGGACTCCTCGAAGTGGGCCTGGATCGAGCTGTTGCGCGATCCGCACCCCGCGTTCGTGCAGCGCAACTTTCACCCGCGGCAGACACAGCGCAACGAAGAAGCAGTGGCCGCGTTCGGCACCGACAAGCCGCACTCCGGGGACGTCCTCCTTCAGTACGCCGGCGACCCGCCGCCGGGAGTGAAGGTGCACGACACTCCCGTGGTGCTGGTGCACGGCGCCTCCAAGGACGGCAACTTCTGGTGGGACCCGCACGAGGACGGCACTGACCAGGGCTTGCCCCAGCGGCTCCGCGACCAGGGCTTCCAGGTGTACGCCGTCTCATTTGCCCACAACCACGACGACAACAACTTCTGGACCCAGCAGGTCAGCAACGCCGTGGATCGCGTGAAAACCCTGACCGGCGCCGAGAAGGTCGATCTCGTCGGCCACAGCAAGGGCGGCTTTGCCACTCGGCAGTACGTCTCGAACTTGCGCGAGCCGTGGATGACCCCGTACCGAGGGGACGTGCGCCGCGCCGTCTTCGTGGGCGCCCCGCTGGGCGGCATCGATTACGGATTCCGCCACCCGGTCGCCAACTACGCGCTCTTCAGCGACACCGACGATCCCAGGAAGAACGCGCCAATGTCCTGGGATCACATCATGGTGTTTGGCTTCATGCGCGACGCTCGCGAGCTGGGCTACAGCCAAACCGGTCCTGACTACTGGCCCGGGCAGCGGCAGATGCTGGCCCGCATGGATGACCAGTACCCACTCAGCTCCTACGAGCCGGACACGGGCTCAACCTATAATGGCGGCCGAGGCTTCGTCAGCGACAGCCGCGGCATTGACCACTTTATCGCCGAAGGCGGAAATTTCGTAAAGCGCCTGCACGACGCGCCCATCGACCCGTCGGTGGAAGTCGCCGTGCTGGCCGGCAATCGGCCGAATATTCCGGGGATTCTCAACGAGTACACCGGCCCCAGCGACGGCCTCCTCATGCTGAGCAGCGCGCTGGACGTTCCCGACGACGCCAACGTAGTGGCCGAGGAAGTGCTCCCGCTGCACCACAAGGCCATCGTCAGCGACGCGCGCGGGCAGGAGTGGATCGCCGGGGTCCTGCGCGCCGATTCGTTGCCCACGATCCCCAAAGCGCGGCGCCAGGCCATTCGGGAAGCAGCGCTCGCCGAAGGCAAGAAGTTGTGCGACGAAGAGACTCCCGACATCCGCGCCGAGTTGAGGGACTTTGGCGTCAACGTGCAACCCTCGGCGGCGCTTCCCGAGTTGAACCTCTTGCCAGGGTAAGATGGCATCTCAGGGCTCGTACCACTCCTTCATCAGCACCTCAAAGTCCTCACGCTGCTGCTGCGCGACCTCCCGCCAGTTGCCGTCGCGATGCGGCCAGGGCGCGCTCCCGTCCGGACGGCGCACGTTTTCCGGGAACGTCCACTGCGGGGACGTCGCGGTATTTTTCGCCTTTCCGAGCGTCCGAAAATAGGCCGCGTCCAGCACGAATTTCGGCGTCCCGCCGAAGGCCAGCGTCACCCGGTCGAAAGGCTCATCCTGCGCCCGTTTCGC
This sequence comes from Armatimonadota bacterium, assembly GCA_016868975.1. Taxonomy (GTDB): domain Bacteria; phylum Vulcanimicrobiota; class Xenobia; order RGZZ01; family RGZZ01; genus VGFD01. The sequence goes on from VGFD01000389.1 coordinate 4,597, forward strand.
AAACGTCTGCAGCATGTAGAATACGGTCTCGGGATTGGTATCCGGCGCCACCTCGGTCAGGTCGTAGACGATCGTGCGGCCTTTGTCCTTCAGGTCGATCGTAACTTCAATTCCACGCGTCTGCAGTTCATCGCGGTGCATCACCCGAATAAATGACTGCAAGCGATCGATCTGCTGCCGCTCGCCCACGATGGGTCCGATAAAGAAGTATCCCAGCACGATCAGCAGCAATAGCCCCAGGTAAAATCCCACGCTCCGAAGGGATATGTGGCGGGTCGGTCCGCTTGCGGGTTCCTGGGCGTCTTCGAGGCCCTTGAGGATCTCCTTGACCTCGTCGTAGATCTCTTCGAGCGCTTTGTCCGCGCGGCGTGCTTCGGGATGGCGCGACAGCAGCTGATCGAGCGCATAGGCATTTTCCAGCGCCGCGGCGCTGTCCCCGTCGTTGAGCAGCTTGCGGGTGCGCGACAGGCGCTCGTGGACTTCATCGGACAAAGGAGAGGTCGTCGTCTCGTCGGCCATCTGTGCTGATTATAACTTCTTCCCAATCGCGGGCACAAGGCGCGCGATCTGGTGCCCGCTCGCCTGCAGCCAGTGGGCCGGCGCTTGCGGGCCGCCATGCAACAGCAGCAGCGTGCCGAGCGTCATGATGAGATTGGCCAGCGCCAGGAAAACCCCGGAAAAGAAAATGCCGTTCTGGCGGATGTCGCTCTGGTGCAGCCCGAGCTGGCGAAACGCCGCGAAGAAATGGTAGGCGAAGGAGACGCCGATGGCCAGGTCCATGCCCGGCCTCAGCGGCGCCGCGATGACCGCGCGCAGTACCAGCAGCGCCACGGTCAGCGTCGGAAAGAAATAAGGCGCCAGCAGGATGATGGTGTTGCGAAA
>VGFD01000390.1 GCA_016868975.1 Armatimonadota bacterium
GTCCAGGTCGGCCACGCGCCACACGCCGCCTTCGAGGTCGGCGCGGTACACGGATCCGCCGCCGCCGGAGGCGAGCAGGGTCCCGTCGTCCATGGCGGCCAGCGCCAGCAGGGGCTTGTCCGCCACCAGCAGTGGGCGCACCTCGCCGTTGCCGATGAGGTACACGTTCTTCCCACTGGCGGCAGCAACGAGATCTCCGGCCCGCGCCAGCGCGTCCACGCTGCCGTAGGGCGACACGAACAGCGTCTCCAGGCTGTCCTTCACCCGGTATACCGTGCCGGGCCCGCCGGTCGCCGCCAGCAGGGCGCCGTCGGGCGTCCGCATCAGCGCGCGCACGTGCCGCGCCGGGACCTCGACCTGGAGTTTCGCGCCGGCCGCCGTCACGCGGTACACCCGGCCGGGATTGCCGGTGGCTGCCAGCATCCCCTCGCCGTCGGGCAGCAGCGCCCAGACGTAGGAGGCTGGGGCGCTGAACACGCGGCGCCCGCCGGCGTAAACGAAGCCGTTCGGCGAGGTGCCGGCCCACAGCGTGCCGCGGTTATCGCGGGCCAGGGCGGTGACCGCGGCGTCGGGGAAGTGCGCGATCTGGGAGGTGGTGCCGCGCGCGGGATCGATGCGGACGACCTTGCCGCCGCTCGCGCCGGCCAGGGCGGTCCCCTCTGGCTCGCGGAGGATCGTCCACAGGAAGGCGCCGTCGAGGCTGGGCGTCATCGCCGCCTGGGAAGCCAGCGCCAGCTCGCCGCTGGGGCTCAAGCCGGTGCCCTCGAAGCGCCCCTGTTCAAAGACTTTGCCGCCGGCCAGGTCGAAGCGGCGCGTGCCGGTGGGCAGGGTCTTCTCGACCGGCGCGCCGGCCGCGCGCTTGGGCTCGGACGGCGCGGCCTTGGGGGACGTCGTGGGCGTCGTCGGCATCACGACCATGGGTGTCATCACGTAGTCCCCGCGCGGCACGGTCTTGCCCTTCTCCTGGGACTCGGGCGCGCCGGCCACGTCGGCCTGCACCACGTCGGCGCCGCGGATGACCCAGTCGGTGCTCAGCCGCACGTCCACGAAGTCCTTCTCCGCGCCGATGCCGCTCTGCGCCATCCCCGGAAGGAGCTCCCGGAGAGCGTCCGGCAGGAACACGAAGCGCTCCTCGTTCACCACCGCGGCTTTCGTGGGGAAGGTGGCGCGCACCACGACCTCCTGGTTGCGCTCCTGGGACTGCAATTGTCGAAGGAGCTGGTCCACGTCGTTGGGCTCCGGCTTGGGCTGGCCCAGGCGCTTGCGCAGGGCGGGCATGTCCGCGCCGCCGGCCACGCCGATGGTGATGGCCCCGCGGTCGGTGTCGGCGGGGATGGGCAGGGTCACGACCTTCTCCAGCGTGGGTTTGTCATACGGCTTGAGGACCACGTGCACGTCGATGCGCTCGCCGCGCCGGTACGCGTTGCGCGTGGTGTAGACGCGCTCGATGGTGGCCACCTGGCGGCCCGCGCGCAGGGAGACGTCGACTTCCACCTGCTCGAAGAAGAGCGGCGCGAAGTCGTTATTGGCCAGCGCGCTGAGGGCGTCAAAAAGCTGCAGGCCGACGGAGCTGTCGAGCTGCAATCCGCCCACCATCTGCTCGAACGAAACCGCCTCGTGGCCGCGCGCCTTGATGCGCACCTTCATCAACGCGGTGGTTTCCGCGGCGACCGGAATGGTGCTCGCCATGGCCTCCATCATGGCCTGCGCCATGACGACCGGGGCCAGCGTCTGGTGCTGGGCCGCGCGCAGGTTGTAGGTGCGGTTCAGCCCGCGCCCGTCGTGCAGCGAGAGCCGCACGGGGATGAGCGGGGAGGGCCGCCCGAACCATCCGCCCACGCCGAAGAAGCGGTCCTCGGCCATTTCCCCCACGACGCCGATCTGGGTGGCGAACTTGAAGGGCCGCTGGTAGGAGGGGAGGATGTCCTGCACGTAGGCCGCGGTGAAGGGAAGCCGCACCGAGCCGAGATTGGCGAGGGGATGCCCGAAGGCGAGGAAGCGCTTGCCGTCGATCCAGGTGAGGGTGCCGGTCCCGGAAATTTCCAGGTCGCCGCTCAGCAGTTGCACGCCCACCGCCGCGCCCGGCCCCAGGCGCGGGATGCGGCGCGGCACCGTGGCGGCCACGCTGAAGGTGCGCACCGGCTCCATCCCCAGCGGACGGAGGACCTTCTCCAGGCCGGCCGCGCTGCGCTCGCCAAAGCCGCGCAACTGAAACAGCGAGGGGACCGGCGAGAGGGCAAGAACGTCTTTGGGGAGCCGCTTCACGTCGGGGTCGGCGGCCGAGAAGATCTGCACGCTGCGCATCGTGCGCTTGCCCACGCGGATGGGCTTCGCGAGGCGGCGCGCTTCCATGCGGGGAGCGGCCGGCGTTTTGCCGCGGGAAGCAACCTGGGGCGCGGCGTCGCGGATCATCGACTCGATGGGCGTCACGCCGCCGATGGGCTCCTTGGAGAAGGGCCACCCGTAGCCGATGGCGCCGATCAGGCGGCCGTTCACGTAGACCGGGGAGCCGGACATGCCGGCCACGATCCCCACGCCGTGGCGGGCGAGATAGCCGCCGGTGACGCGGATCAAGATGAGGTCGCTGCCCGCGAGGTAGCTGCGCACCACGCCCAGCACCTCGACGGGGAAGCGCTCGACCCTGGTGCCCTTGAACACGGTCAGGCCGTAGCCGCGCATGCCGGGGCGGATGTCCCTGGTGCGCATGATCTGGGGAGCTGCCGCGGCGTCTGAAAAGGCCGTCAGAACAAGAAGGATCGCAAGTCCGGCGGCGAAGAGGCCGTTCCGAAGCGAAGGACAGGATGACGGACAGGATGCGGGCATCAGGTGCTCAGCGCCTTTCGCGGACCGGGAGAAGCTCGCCGTAGCCGCGTGATATTGCCGATGTAAGATTCTTTGCGGTGCGAGCGGCAACCTTTGTGCGGCCGAGGGCATCCAATTGCGGCACATGGGGCTTTTGTGTATACTCGTGAAGACTGGAGGCGCGTTCCGTGAACAGCAATCAATTAGGGTGGGTCGCCTTCGGCCTGCTCGCGGTGTTCATCCTGTTCACGTGGATGTTCCCGGACACTGGTAAAGGCGGCCCCCAGGACCCCCAGCAAGAGTCGGTCGGGTCGGTGCCGGTCCCCGCGCCGGCGTCTCCCACGCCAGGCGCCGCGCCCACGATTTCCGGCAGTGGAAGCACGTTCTCCGGGAAGGACGCCGCCGGCAACACCACCTGGAAGCTGCGCGCCGAGTCGATCAAGTACGAGGGCGACAGGGTGGAGGGCAGCACGGTCCACTGCACGTTCTACGGCAAGGACAACAAGGCCATGGCCACGCTGGTCGCGGCGGCCGCCACGCTCAACACGAAGACCGAGGACATGGATTTTCAGGGCGAGGTGGTGGCCACTAACCCGCTGGGGGATCGCATGACCGTGCGGAAGCTTCAATACAGCGGGGCCAGGAAGAAATTTTTCGGCACGAAGGGCATCAAAGTAACCCGGGCAACGTCTGTCCTGACCGGTGACACCATGGTTGCCGACCCCACCATGAAAACCGTGGAAATCCGCGGAAACGTGCGTGCGGTCGTGCACTCGCTGGCGGTGAACCAGCCGCCGGGCTTCGGGCCGGCCGCGGACCAGCCGCAGCCCGGGCCGACCGGCGCGACGGCGACGCCGTGATCACACTACAGGAACCTTCCACCATGACCTGGGATCTGACCGCGGAAAACTTGACCAAGACCTACAACGGACGCCGCGTGGTGAACGGCGTCACGCTGGGTCTGAACGCCGGCGAGGTGGTCGGCCTGTTGGGGCCTAACGGCGCCGGCAAGACGACCACGTTCTACATGATGGTCGGCCTCGTGAAGCCGGAAACCGGCCGCGTCACCCTGAGCGGCCGCGAGCTGGCCCAGGAGCCGCTGCACGTGCGCGCGCGCGAGGGCATCGGCTACCTGCCCCAGGAGCCTTCCACGTTCCGCAAATTGTCGGTGGAAGAAAACCTCGCGTTGATCTGGGAAGCGCGCGGCGTGAAAAAGGCGGACATGGAGATCCGCATGGCCCAGATGCTCGACGACTTCGGCTTGAGCCGCCTGCGCCACCAGAACGTGATGTCGCTGTCCGGCGGCGAGCGCCGCCGCCTGGAGCTGGCCCGCGCGCTGGCCACCACGCCGCGCTACCTGCTGCTCGACGAGCCGTTCACCGGGGTGGATCCGCTGCACGTGGCCGAGATCCAGGAAATTGTGTGGCGCCTCAAGGATCGCGACATCGGGATCCTGATCACCGACCACAACGCCACCGCGCTGCTGGAACTGGTGGACCGGGTGTACATCATCCGCGAGGGCGAGATCCTGGTGGACGGGACGCCGCACGAGGTGGTGAACCACACCCTGGCGCGGCAGTATTACCTGGGCGAGAATTTCGCGTACAACTCGCGGCGCATGCTGGTGGGGGCGCCGGAGCCGGAGGAGCCGCTGCAGTCGCCGTCGCCGCTGGAGCCGATGCACGTGGAGATGTCGTTGTCCGAGCCCGCCGACGATGCTTCGCCTTCGCTTGAAGAGAGCGCTCCCGAGGACAGGGTCGAAGGGTCCGGCTCCGAGGAGCCCGCCCAAGCCGCCGAGGCCGAGCCGGCGCGATGAAGTTGCTGGATCGGTACGTGATCCGGGAAATGCTGGGCCCCTTTTTGTTCGGGGTCTGCACCTTCACGATGCTGATCTTGTCCTTCGACACCCTGCTTCGCACCGCGCGCCTCCTGCTTGAAGATCAGGTGAACGTGGGCGTGGCCGTGCGCTTCTTGATTGCCAGCATCCCGCAGCCGCTGGCGTTCGCTTTTCCCATGTCGGCGCTGCTGTGCTGCCTGCTGGCGTTCGGGCGCCTCTCTGGCGACACCGAGATCGTCGCGATGAAGGCCGGTGGCATCAGCCTGTATCGCATCGCGCTGCCCGGCCTGCTCCTGATGGCGACGCTCTCGGCGGTGGACATCTACCTGTCTGATCGCATCGTCCCGAACGCGAATTACGAGTCCGGCATCGTGCTTATGCAGTCGCTGCTCAAGCAGACGGACGAGAACATCATCAAGAAGATGACCATCGACGACATCGCGCCCGATGGGACCTACCGCCAGATCATGGCGCGCGCGTTCAACCCGGAGCGCGGCCTCATCGAGGGCCTGACCATCGTGTTCTACCGGGACACCTTGCGCTCTCGTCAGATGTGGGCGGACTCGGCAAGCTATTCCAACGGCGTGTGGCAGATGTACAAGGTGCGCTCCCAGGATCTTGACGACGCCGGCAACGTGATCTCAACCTCGTATTCGGACGTGATGACGCTGCCGCTGGGCTCCCCGGACAAGTTGAACGAGCGGCCTCGTAATCGCACCGAGTGCAACCGACGCATGCTCCTCAAGAAGATGAGGATCGAGATGAACACGCACGGCGGCCAGGTGACCCGCAAGGCCCGCGAGTACCTGGTGGAATACTACGCCCGCATCGCCCT
>VGFD01000391.1 GCA_016868975.1 Armatimonadota bacterium
GGCAGGCACCCTGCGCCCCCACCTGGACGCGGACGAGGCGCAGGTCAGGGCGTTGACGGACCAGCGCCTCCAGCCTGGAGGCGTTATCGTGGCACGGCCCTCAGCCGGGATCATGGTAGAACACGATGGTCGTCTTACCGGCCCCGAGGTATCCTTGCAGAGGCAGTGCGCTGCCATTGTCGCTTAGCTGCACGATGCTCGGATTCGCAACCGCCGCGCCACCAACCACGACCAGCAGGACCACAAGACACGACAAGCGCTTCTTCATCTGATGCTAATAATAACTCATTATCATAACTAGGTCAAGCATGGGTCGACGGAATATTGTTGATATTGATAATATTGTATTGATATGTCAACCACCTGTTCCCCCCTCACCCACTCCGGGCAATATCTGGACGCGATCCCGGTCACCGTGGTGACCGGCTTCCTGGGCAGCGGGAAAACGACGCTGCTTAACCACCTCCTCCGCAGCCGTCCCGACAGGCGCATTGCCGTCATCGAGAACGACTTCGGTGAAACCAGCATCGATCACGACCTGGTGATCGCGACCCGGCGCAACCTGTTCGCCCTCAGCGACGGTTGCGTCTGCTGCACGGTGCGTCCCGAGCTGATGCGCATCCTGACACTGCTGACGAAGCGGGCGCAGCCCTACGACCACATCGTCATCGAGACAACCGGACTGGCCGACCCCGCCCCAGTTGCGCAGACGTTCTTCGTGGACGACCGGGTCAAGCGCAAGGCGCGCCTCGACGCTGTCGTCACCGTAGTGGACGCGCGCCACGTGATGCAGCACATCGAAGCGTCCCGCGTCTGCCTCGACCAGGTTGCCTTTGCCGATCTCATTCTGGTAAACAAGTGCGATCTGGCGACGCCTGAAGAGCTTGATCACGTCGAGAGCCGCATCCGACAGGTCAACGCGGCGGCCCGCATCCAACGGATCACTTTCGGCCAGGCGCCGGTGGACGAGGTACTCGAGCATGGGGGATTCAATCTCGAGCAGGCGCTTCGCAGCAAGCCGGCGTTCCTGCAGGAGGATTACCCCTTCGAGCACGTCTCGGTGTACGGGCTGCGGCACGGCGCCCACACGCTGACCCTTCAGGCGGAGCACGAGGAGCCCCTGGGCGTGCTCATGGTTCCGAACGATGCCACCATGCCCGAGCTTGAGCGCGCGGCGACGACCCGCGTGCTCGCCGCGCAAGTTGAAACCGTCAGCTGCGAAGCGTCCGTGGAAATCGGAATTCCGGTCAGGCTCGACATGCGAAACCCCGGCTCCGTGAAGCGCTTTCACCTCCACGTTCCCGAAAGCGGCGAATACGCTCTGTTTGCACAGTATAATCCACGCGAGTTCGGCCTCCGTTTCACCGACGGGAGCGGCCATGCGCAAACGCCCCTGACCTCAATCGACTACACGCTGGCCCACGCGCACGATGACTCGGTGGCCTCGGTGACGCTTCGCCACGAGGGCGCGCTGGACGAGGCGCGCCTGGCGCGCTGGCTCACCCGGCTGCTTCATGGCAAGAGCGCGTCACTGTATCGGCTCAAGGGGATCGTCGCCCTCGCCGGAAAGCCCAACCGTTGCGTGATCCACGGAGTCCACTCCCTGCTGAATTTCACCGAGGACCGTCCCTGGGAACAGCACGAGGAACGCTCCAGCCAGCTCGTGTTCATCGGCCGTGGCCTGGACAGACGCGCCCTGCGGCGCGCCTTTCGGAACTGCATCGCGCGGCAGGATTGAACGACCCCCGCTACCCTGTTGCCAGGCGGTCTTCCGGGCCCTGGGCGCAGCAGAGCGTCTCCTCCCAGGCGTCGCGGTACTCGACCAGCGCGAGCGGCATCTGGACCATCTGGGCATGTCGGTGCCAGGCGCCGCATCGATCAGCGATCCAGCGCTCGTGGGCCAGCAGGGCCGGGTGGAGCACCGCAAAGCCTTCATCGAATGGGAAAAGCACGGCGTCCTCCGGAACTCCCGGTGGAAGCACGGCCTGCCAGGTCTGGTAGAATTCCCCTCGGGCGCGGTGATAGACCAGGCGATGATCCTCGCGGTTCAGCCACATTCCCATCGAGTGAAGGTGCAGCGCGCCCAGGCGATACAAGCTGGAGCCGTAGCCGCCGGGGTGGGGAGCCTTTTGAAAGCCACGCGCTTCAAGCAGGCCCTGAGCGGCATCCATGCCGAGCTGCCAGAACGTGATGCTGAGCTGATTCACGACGCGGCGCGCTCGCGGGTGTCCAGCACGGGGGGACGCGGCGTGCAATCGCTGCAGGATCGCAGGTTGATGACGTGCGCGCCGGCCACCATCAGGCCGCCGGCCAGCGTGAGCCAGCGCTCCACGCTCTCTCCCAGGGCCTCATCACCGGCGAAGGCCACCAGCAGTAACACCACGCCCAGCACGCCGAGCAGCGCCATCGCGTTGCTGCGGCCCTTGCGATAGGCCGGGAGCAACACCAGCGCGGCGGTCGGGACGATCAAGGCCAGCAAAAGCCCGTGCAGCGGGATCTCCTCCAGCGAAGCCACCATTGGCAGCGCCCCGATGAGCAGCGGGAGCGCGAAGCAGTGCACCGCGCAGATCACACCCAGGGAGACGCCCAGACGGTCGAGCCCGTTTTTCATGATAGCATACTATCAATATCAAAAATTGTCGTCAACCCCATGCCCCGCCGCCGGCCGCCGGTACCGGTGTCGATCAATAAACGGCGTCATCGGCGCAAAAGAAGACGAGAGTGATCGGCAGCGGGCGGCGAACCAACCCGCAGGGAGCAATGGCCACGCAGTCGTAAGTTACCTTCGATGGAACGAAGCACCAACCAACGCCGCGTCATTCGTAAAGTGCTGGACGAGGCCGAGCGTCCCCTCGGCCCCCAGGAGATTCTCGAGGCGGCCCAGAGCCACCTGCCCACGCTGGGCATCGCCACCGTGTACCGTACCCTGAAAGGCTTCCTGGAAGACGGTACCGTGGCACCGGTGGAACTGCCCGGCGAGTCGCTGCGCTACGAAACGTCCGGCAAGCCGCACCACCACCACTTCCGCTGCCGTGAGTGCAACCGCGTGTTCGAGTTGGAGGGCTGCGAAGTACAGACGCGCGGGCTGGCGCCCCCCGGCTTCAAGGTCGATGCGCACGAGCTGGTGCTCTACGGGGCGTGCAAGGAGTGCCGTCGGGCAGCCCGCTGATCCAGGATTTTGAGAATGAATTGTCCATATCACCGATCCGGGGCAGGAAATATCCGACCGCCGCCTCGAAGTCTTCGAGCACCTTATACCGATATGAACGCACGTACCGCTCCCAGGCTTGCGCAGGCAGCCATTTCATGGCTGCTCTTGCTTGTCTTTGCGCTCGCCCCGTTCCACAGCCATTGCGGTACGCGGGTCTTCAATGCGCCCGAGCGGGTTTCCGTCACCGCGGACGCCGGTGCCGCGAGTGATGCCCATTGCTGGTACTGCGAGGCGGCCGGGCACGGCATCGCGCCGCACAGTCCTCCCCTCGCCTCGCACGCGGCGTCCGGTCCGGCGCCGACCGCTTCCGCGCTCGCAGTCCCCAGGTCCGCGCCTCTCTCGCCCGGCGCAGCACGCGCTCCACCGGCTCTAACCGCGTAGAGCCGGTCCACTCTCGCTTTTCCGTCAACCGACAGTCTTGTCGCGCGCGTATTCCGGCTTTGCGCACTCACACGCCCCGGCTCGTTTATTCATTGTGTGAGGTTTCTTTCGCATGCGCAAAACACTTGCTTTCATTCTTACGCTCATTTTTCTTGCCGCAGTCCACCCGTCCGCCATGGCGGTGGACGTCCAGGGCGATCTCGTCGTGGAAGTCAAGACCGCCGAAAAGGAGGCGCCCGTCGCGGGCGCCACCGTCAAAGTCCAGGATCGCAACCAGGCTCGCCCCCCCGTTGAGATGAAGACCGACGAAGGAGGCGTCGCGCGCTTCACCAACCTGCTCCAGGGCGAGTACCTGGTCGAAGTCGCCCAGCCAGACTACGAGCCTGACCGCGGGATCGTGACCGTGACCGGCGGCGCCAGCGCGAAATTCCAGACCTACCTTGACGTCAAGGGCGGCGAGAAGGTCATCAAGGTAAAGGGCGAGCGCCTGCTGATGAACGCGCGCGATCCCAACACCTCATCCGAGCCCCGTAACAGCCGCTTCATGGAGGAGCAGATCGCCAACCCGTGCAGCCTGCAGGCCGTCGTCTCCACCGTCCCCGGCGTGCAGACGAACTCGCAGGGACAGCTCCACGTGCGCGGCGAGCACAAGGCGATCACCTACTCCATCGACGGCATCAACGTGCCCATCCCTGTCGAGCAAAGCGCCTCGCAGCTCATCGATCCGCGCTTCTTGGAGCAGCTCGACGTCAAGACCGGCCTCTACGACGCCTCCTACGGGGGACAGCTCGGCGCGGTCCTCAACATGGTCACCCGCAGCGGAGCCCTTACGCCCTACACCGACCTCATCGTGCGCGGCGGCAGCTACGGAACGCTCGACGCCCTGCTGCGCAGCGCGGGCACCAGCGACGACGGCCGCTTCTCCTATTTCGTGGGCGCCCGCACCGGCCGCACCGACCTGCGCCAGGAAGCGCCCCAGCCCACGTCGCAGACGCTGAACAACGACGGCGCGGACACCAACCTGCTCACCCGCCTGACCTGGACCACCGACGACGACCAGGTCGGCCTGACCTACGCCTACCAGAACTCCGCCTTCGGCATCGCGCAGAACAGCACCAACTATGCGTCCGGCGTGCGCCAGAACCAGATCGACCGCAATGCGCTGGTAGTCGCTTCCTGGAAACGCAAAGTCTCGGAGAATGACGACCTGCAGCTCGGGGTCGCCTACTTCCAGTCTCGACAAATGGTGCGCAACAACGGCGTGTTCACCAACTTCACCGCCTTCGCCGGGGAACCCGAGGAGGTGGCTCCGGCCTGCCCACCGGCCTGCCCACCGGCGTGTCCCCCGGTGCCCGCCGTGGCGCCGATCGCCGCCGTGGAGATCCCCGAAGCGCAGCTGGAGCTCGCCGAAGAGGGATTCCCGGTGTGCGCCTCACAGCCGGGCTCACCCTACCTGCCCACCAGCGACCTGTCGATCACCCAGTGGCAGCCCAGCTTTGAGTACACCCACCGCATGGGTGAGGACAGCCGCATCAAAGTCGGCGGCACCGCCAATTTCATCCAGTCTCGCCAGACGGTGAGCATCATCGACGCCGGCGGCGGCGGCGGGCTGCCCAATCCCAATCCATGCCTGCCCGCGCCCACCGTGTTCGACGCGAACGTCGACCGTCCCGGCTTCCTCGGCGGCATTTACTTCAGCCACACGCTCCCCGTCGGCAAGGATCTCGTGCTGAACTACGGCGTCCGCGGCGACACTTTTCGTAACGGCGCCGACCTTAGCACCGGCCAGATCAGCCCCCTGGTCAACCTGGCCTGGGCGATCTCGGACAAGCAGGCGCTGCGCTTCTCGTTCAACCGGCTCTTCCAGGTGCCGCCGC
>VGFD01000392.1 GCA_016868975.1 Armatimonadota bacterium
GAGAATCTGAAGCAAAACTGAAAAAACGTTACATCGTGTTTACCTTTCCCCCTGGACCGGGGGGCGCGTTGCCGGGATAGCATGACTCGGCGGCATCCGTCTATCTAGAGGAGCAAAGCCATGCAGGTCCACGAGAAGTTCATCGTTTACGGCACTCCGAAGGCCCCGGCCACGGGCGGCGCGCGGGAGGCGTCCCCGCTGACCCGCGGCGCGTGGCAGTCGGAGATGACCGACTGGCTGGCCCTCTTTGACAACGAGGAGGCGGCCTTCACCCCGGTGGCCGAGACCCGGGATGCCGCCGCACCCCGCGCCATCCCCCCGGAAGCGGCCGCGGAGCACGTGGAGAACCGCGAGGGCCTGCTGCTCGGGCCGGGGATGCTGCTCAAGGCCGACCAGTATCCCGGCATCCACAAGCGCGAATTGGAGCGCTCCCAGAAGCAGATTCCCGGCGCTCCCAACTACCGCGCGCTGTCCGCCGGCAACGGCGCCAGCGACGGCGAGCGCAACGTGCGCGGAGTCGCGCAACCCACCATTGACGGCATCCGCGGCGTGCTCGACGACGCCGGCGCGGGGCCGGGCGGCGATGGCAAGGCCGCCATCTGGACCAACCTGCGGGAGGAGCCGGTGGTGTACCTCAACGGCCGCCCGTTCAACCTTCGCGACTCGAAGCACCCGTTCGCCAACCTCGTCAATGCCAGCGCCAGCGGCCGCGACATCGAGCGCCAGGAGGATCAGCTCAAGGACGACATCCTCAAGGAGGCGGCGAAAAACGGCGGGCGCCTGCTCATCCACGACGAGGGGCCGGACGGCAAGGTCACTTCCCGCTGGGAAACCGTGACGCCCGAATCGGTCCGCACCACGAAAGAGGTCTACAACCTGCTCAAGCAGGAGGGCTACAAGGTCGACTACAAGCGGATTCCGGTCACCGACGAGAAGCGCCCCGAGGAAAAGGACGTCGACGAGCTGGTCAACCGGCTCAAGGACGTCGACCCGGACGCGCCCATGATTTTCAACTGCCACGCCGGCCGCGGGCGCACGACCACCGGGATGGTGATCGCGGGCCTGCTGCGGCGGGCGCAGAACGACTCCGACAAGGACGAGAGCGTCACGCGCAGCCGGCCGGTCCATGAGGACATCCGCGAACAGGGCAAATACAAGCGCGGCGAGTACAAGGTCATCCTGGGCCTGATTGACGTGCTGGAGCGCGGGCCGAAGAGCAAGCAAGAGGCCGACGCGGTCATCGATCAATACGCCGATCTCCAGAATCTCCGCGAATCGATCGAGAAGCTGAAGGTCCAATCGGAGACCGGCGCCACCGCCGAGCAGCGCAAGGAAGCGCGCGAGCGCGGACAGGACTACCTGGAGCGGTATTTCTACACCATCGCGTTTGACGCGTACGCCAAGGAGCAGGCGCCCGGCGGCTTCAAGCAGCCGTTCAGCGAGTGGATGAAGGAGCGGCCCGAATTGAAGGGCATGCTCGGAAATGTCGAGCTCGCGATGGGCATGCAGCACCGCGGCGAGCCTCCCACGATGTACGCATGACGGAAGAGAAGGCCCTGGAGCTGGGCGCGCAGCGGGGCGTCCAGCAGGGGACGGAAGAAAACCTCGATGTCCTCCTCCACTGGAATGACGACATCCCCGCGGCGCCGCGTCCCGAAGGCGACTCGGTGGATCTTGGCGAGGCCGAGGTCGAGGCCGCGGCGGTCGAAGCCACGGTGCGCGGGGCCATGCCGGTCCCGGAGATCTTCGAGTACACCCGCGAGCGCGACGCGGCCATCGAAGCGGCGCTACGCGGCATGGCGGAATCCCCGGTGGCCCGCGTGCACGCGCAGTTGGAGCGGATCCGCGAGGCGCTCGAAGCCAGGGCCCTTCCCGCGGAGCGCGCCACCGCGCTGCTCGACGAGGTGGACGCCTATCTCGCCGGGCACATCAAGACGCGCACTGGCCGTCCTCCGGTGGACGACGAGCGGATCACGGGCGCGCGCGCCACCGTGGCGGACGCGCTGCACCTTTTCGGCGACGTGTCCCAGATGCTCCGGCAATATCTGGAATCCCAGAGCCCCGGAGACCTCATCCTGGCCCAGCGACTGGGGGATCAGGCGGCCTCGTTCCTGTTCACCGCGCGGCACGCGCTGCTTGACGCGGCGCCCGAGCCGGAGGCCGCGGAGGAATCGCCCACTGTTGAATAGAATTCAACAGCCATGGTCGGAGCGCTGCACCAGACACTCTCCCGCAACGCCGCGCGTTTTCTGCTGCGCAACGGCTGCGAGCTGGTGGCCAACGAGTTTTCCACCGCGTCAAATCACTGCGAGGGCGATCACGTTTTTGACGCCATCGGACTTGACCTGCGGCTCAACGAAGTGCGCGTTGTCGAAGCGAAAGCCTCACGCTCGGATTTTCGGGCGGACGATAAAATATTTGACGGCAGCTACGCCGCGGTGGCGGATCGCTGTTACCTGATCTGCCCGGAGGGCATGATCCGGAGCGACGAAGTGCCGCGCCCCTGGGGGTTGCTTTACCTGTGCGTTGACCAATCCGCGATATTTTATCGTGACGCGACGAAAGTGCGCCGCCAGAAACTGCTGGTGCCCACCAGGGAATTCCGCGACGCGCGCCAGTCGCTGGGCGGCGCGTACACCCACACGCGACGCGTCGCGGAGGCGCTGGTGCTGGTGCTGGTGCGCCGCCCGTCCGCCAACCAGCCGACGCGGCCACTGTCCCGAGATTGGCCGCGGTTGGTGCGGGCAGTCGGCCGGAAGCTATCCCGCCACTACCTGGGGCTGCCGCCAGACGGCTGAGCCCCCTCCCCGCGCACCAATCAGACCGAATTTAGCCACGGGGAGGCTTCATTCGCACGGATTTAGCCATGGGGTGGCTAAATTCGTTTTCGGCGCCGAAGCGCTGGCCCGTATTGAGCGTAGCAAACCGCACTGAAAGACGCCTGGAGTTACTTCCTTTGAAACAGCAGGACGGTGCCGCGCTCGCTGACCAGGCGATACTCCGGATTGCGCCGCACGTCCCCCACCGAGAGCGCATAATCCGCGCTGTTGAACGGATAGATGCCGTGGTGGGGCTCTGTCTCTCCCTCGAGAATGACGTAATCGTAGCCGCGCAGGTCGAGCAGCAGGCGTCCCTGCTTGCCAAACATCGAGACGCGCTCGCGAGCCGCGACGTGCGGGACGACGTTGTCCGTGGCGCACACGCTCGCCGTGGAGGGGATTTCGCTGAGCGTGGCGTGGACCTCCGCGACCCACGGCCGCGACCAGGGGGCGACGTAATCCGGGCAGCCGTGTAGATTGAATGCCAGCACCGCAAAAAATCCCACCGCAAGCAATCGGGACGGCGCGCACACGATGCGCGCGGCGCCGTGAATTCCCGCGCAGAACAAAAATGGAATCAGCGCGGCGGCGTAATGGTCCGAGAACGTATACTGGTGTTGCGAGCTGCTCAGCACCATCATCAGGATGGGCACCAGAACGAGGAGGAGCCAGCGTCCGGCGAGCAGCGGCAGGAAGCCCAGTGAGAGAAACACCTGTCCGAGGTGGAGCAGCTTGAGCGGTGGATCCGCAAGGACAAGCAGTGGAAGATACGGGCGCCGCAGCACGTTGCCCAGCATTTCCCCCGGACTGGAGCCAAAGGCGGCGTAGCGCCCGATGTGCGTCAGCCGGTTCTCGTTGAGGAAATAGGGCATCCACCACATCACGACGCACATGAAATAGGCGGTCACCAGGCATCCCAGAAATACGCCGGTGGAGCGGAATTCCTGCTTGAAGGCAGCCAGCAGGAACAGCGCCACGGCAAGCGGCGGCAGGATGGGCTCCTCGATAATCATGGTCAGAATGGTGAGCAACACCGCCCAGCGATAGCGGCCACGCTCGATGGCATACAACAGCCACAGTGTGCTGCCGACGGCGAGCGCCATGGGGTGGAAATCAAACGCGTCCACTCGGTGCAAATACATATTTGTCGCAAAAAGCAGGGCGACGGCCGGCGCGCACCATTTCCTCCCAACCAGGGTCAGCGACAGGAGATAGACGGCCACCAGCGCGCTGCCCAGCACGAGGCACTGCAGCAGCAGCAGCATGCGGGCGTCCGGCCAGAGGCGCCAGAGCGGCGCGAGCAGGGCGAACACCGGCGAAAAATGATCGCCGAGATAGTGCATGTCCATGATGGACTCGTGGAACCAGTTCCCGTGCGCGGTATTGTGGATGGCGTTCATGTAGAGCCCGAGGTCGTACGCGCTGGTCTGAAACACGTGGTGCTGCCACAGTTTGAGTACGGCCAGCCAGCCCGCGAACGCCGCGCCCATCCCCCAGGCCACGCGAACGTGCGTTTCCGGCGACCATTCCTCGATGCGCGCCACGAGACGCTGGAGTCCATCGCGGGAGAGCAGCGCCCAGCCCATCATGAGAACGAGCGCGATCATGGCGGGCCGAGCCAGCGAGGTGATGGAAATGCGCACCCCCATCACCTCGGCCACGACCCCCCCGGTCAGGGCCCAGGCAAGCGCCACCAGCCCCAGGAGTGCTCCCACCAGCACGGGCATGGCCAAGGCTACGCCCCGAGAGACTCCTTGACGAGCTGGCTGACGAGCTTCCCGTCGACGGGAAGTCCGGCAAAGGCGGCCATCACTTCTTTCATGACAACGCCCATCTGCTTCGGAGAGTCCGCGCCGGTTTTCGCCACCGCGGATTTGACCGCTTCACGGACCTGCGCCTCGTCGGGGGCTTTGGGAAGATATTCCTCGATGACCTGCAGCTCGGCGCGCTCCTTGTCGGCAAGATCGGCGCGCCCGCCTTTCTCGAATTGATCGATGGACTCGCGGCGCTGCTTGCCGAGTTTCATGAGCAATTGCACTGCGGTGGCGTCATCGACCGGTTTTCCGGTGTCCTTTTCCTCCTTGAGCATGGCGGTCTTCATCATGCGAAGGGTGCCCAGGCGCTCGTCCTTCGTCTTCATCGCGGTCATCACGTCTCGTGAGATCTGCTCTGCAATCGGCATCGGATCCTCCAGGGAAATTGTCACACCGTGACACTTTCTTGCTCGCCCAGCGAGATGGCTACCAATCCACTTTGACCGCTCCCGCGAGGAACGCCATCAGCGGGGCCATCTGGCTGCACGCGGCGAGGTAAATGTCGAGGAAATTCGCCCCGCACACCTGTTTCTCGGTGAACGGAACGCTGGTCACGAAATCCTTGTGCTTCAAATCTTC
The DNA here is from genome assembly GCA_016868975.1 of Armatimonadota bacterium. GTDB lineage: Bacteria > Vulcanimicrobiota > Xenobia > RGZZ01 > RGZZ01 > VGFD01. The sequence goes on from VGFD01000392.1 coordinate 5,213, forward strand.
GATGAACTCGTGCTGCGCGTCGAACCCTTGCGGCGGCCGCTTCAGCGCCTCGCCTTCCAGCGTGATCGACTTCCGAACCTTGCGCCATTCCTTCGGGCGGGCCAGGATGTGCGCGCGGATTTTCGCGATGGCGGCCGGGTCCGGATGCCACATTCCGCCGCCGGCGTAGTTTGCCTCCGCGGACAGGTGCAGGTAGAATCCCGGCGCGTGGATGTCGTGACCGGCGCTGCCCAGCCAGAAGTGCAGCCCGGCGTTG
>VGFD01000393.1 GCA_016868975.1 Armatimonadota bacterium
CGTCACGTACACCCAGCCAAGCGCCTTGAGCCGCGCCAGCACGCGCGGCCGCACCTCAGGGGAGGCAAGCAGGGGAATGTCTTCGGGGCCGACCTCGATGCGCGCGGTCCTGGCCGCCCCGCCCGGTCCGCCCGCGGAGTGGCGCACGCGCACGTCGTGAAGGCCGAGCCCGCGCAGAAAGGCCTCGGCCTCCTCGATGGCGCGCAGCCAGGGGACTTCGACGGGCTGCCCGTACGCGAACCGCGAGGACAGGCAGGCCTGCGCGGGCAGGTCCCAGGTGGGCAAGCCGGCCTCGCGGCTCAGCCAGCGCACGTGGTCCTTGCCGAGCCCGGCCTCCTGCAGCGGGGCGCGCGCCGCGAACTCGCTGGCCGCGCGGGTCCCGGGTCGGTGGTCGCCGAGGTCGTCGGTGATGGCGCCGTAGGCGATGGCCGCGACGCCCAGCGATCTGGCCAGCGGCTCCAGTTCGGTGAACAGCTCTTTCTTGCAGAAATAGCAGCGGTCCGGGCCATTCTTGACGTAGGCGGGATTGTCCATCTCGCGGGTCGCCACCTCGACGAGGCGCGCGCCCATACTCCCAGCCACCTGACGCGCCCGCTCCAGCTCGGCCCTCGCAAGGCTCTCGGACACCGCGGTGGCGGCCACGCACGCGTCGCCCAGCACGGTGCGGGCCTCGTGGAGGAGGTACGTGCTGTCGACGCCCCCCGAGAACGCAACCAGCACGCCTGTGCGCATCTCCCTGAGGATATCGCGCAGGCGCCCGCGCCCGGCAAGCGCCTCGTCGGCGACCGCGTCAAGGTGTGTCCAGGAAGGCCCCCGAGGGCCGCCGCTATCAGGCTGCGTCATTGCAGTAAGCATATCACTCTCGGGATTCTCTTTCCCATGGCGGCGTGCCTTTCGTTTCCGCGGCGTGGTATCATGCCGTCCGCCACCAGCAGGAATCCCGCTCCCGCGCGGAAAGCACCCGTCATGCGACCCATCACCACGCTGATTCCGAAGGACGAGGCCCTGGCCGTCTTCCTCGCCGAGATCCGCCCCGTGGAGGAAACCGAGCGCGTCCCCGTCCACCTCGCCGGCGGCCGCGTGCTGGCGGAGACGGTGTACGCCGGGATGGACGTCCCCCCGTTCGACCGCGCCGCCATGGACGGATACGCCGTGCAGGCCGCGTCCACCGAAAATCCCCCGCAAGAGCTGCGCTGCGTGGAGTACCTGTACGCCGGGATGGTGGCCACCCGGACCGTCGCCCCCGGCACCTGCGCCGAGATCGCGACCGGCGCCCCGCTCCCGCCCGGCGCGGACGCCGTGGTCATGGTCGAGGTGACCCGCAAGGACGGCGATCGCATCTTCGTGGACAAGTCCGTGAAGGTAGGCCAGCACGTCACCCGCCGCGCCGCGGACATCCAGGCCGGCGAGGCCGCCGTCCTTGCCGGCACGTTACTCACCCCGGCCCGCGTCGGCGCCATCGCGGCGGTCGGCGTGGCGGAAGTCGCCGTGTACCGCCGTCCCCGGGTCAAGGTCGGGGCCACCGGCAACGAGGTGGCGCGCCCCGGCGAAGCCATCTCTCCCGGCCAGATCTACGACATCAACACCTATTCGCTTTATGCGCTCCTGCACTCCATCGGCTGCGAGGTCACCATGCTCGACCCCTGTGTGGACGACGTTGGATCGCTCAAGGACGCCATTCGCGGCGCGCTGGACGCGGATCTGGTGGTGCTCAGCGGCGGCAGCTCGGTGGGCGAGCGCGACGTGCTGCAGGACGCCTTCGCCGACCTTGGCACGATCCTGTTCCATGGCGTCGCCATCAAGCCTGGCAAGCCCACCATGCTGGCGCGCATCCAGGGCAAGCCGGTCGTCGGCATGCCGGGGTACCCGACGTCGTGCCTTTCCAACGGCTACATGTTCCTGGTGCCCGCGCTCTGCAAGATGGCCCGGCGGCCGCTCCCGCCCACGATGAAGGTGCGCGTGCCGGCGGTCGAGCGGCTCGCTTCGATGGCCGACAAGCACCAGCTCCTCACCGTGCGCATGCACGACGGCGGCGCCATTGGCGCGTTCAAGGAGTCCGGCGTCATTACCAGCATGTCGCGCGCCGACGGATTCGTCGAGATCCCCGTGGGCCAGGCCGCGGTGGAGGCCGGCCAGGAAGTGGAGGTGACCTTCCTTTGAGCACCCGGCCCGGCCCTCTTGAGGGCGCCACCCGCCCGCCCGCCGACGTCCCCGCGCTGGAGGCCAGCGTCGAGGGCGCGCATCGCCCGGACCCGACAAAGGAGCGCCCCGATCTGCAGCACAAAGCGCACGCCCCGCGCTCGGTCACTTTCATGGTCATCACCGTGAGCGACTCCCGCGGCCCGGACAACGACCGGAGCGGGGACGTCATCCACCGGCTGGTCGCCGAGGCCGGCCACGACGTGGCGCTGTACCGCGTGGTGAAGGACGACGCGGACGCCGTGGAGCGCGCCGTCGTGGAGGGCCTGGAGCACGAGGCCGTCCAGATCGTGGTCCTCAACGGCGGCACGGGCGTATCGCGGCGCGACGGAACCTGCGAGGTCGTGGCCCGCATGCTCGACAAGCGAATCGACGGATTCGGCGAGATTTTCCGCGCGCTCTCCTACCAGCAGGTGGGCTCGGCCGCCATGCTGAGCCGCGCCGTCGGGGGGATCTGCCGCGGCAAGGCGGTGTTTTCCATGCCCGGCTCCCCGAAGGCGGTGGAGCTGGCCATGCAGAGCCTCATCCTTCCCGAGGCGGGCCACCTGATCTTCGAGACGCGGCGCTGATTTCAAGGGCCCGGCGGGTATAGACCGGGTGGAACATTATTCACACGGAGGCCGGCCGAAACGTTAACATCCCGCGGACAGGACTCGTGGGGGCTGATTCGAAGGAACTTCTTCTTGATTGGCATCCATTGGCACACTGGTGTTCCATCCCGGGGAGCCCCGGGATCCACCAGCGGCATGTATGAGGGGGTTCGCCCAATGACCAAGGCCGAGTTTACCGAGAAAATTGCCAGCCGGCTGAGCCTTCGTCGGCGCGAGGCGGCCGGCGTGCTGGAAGCCGTGCTGGCAGAGATTTCCGAAGCCCTGCAGCGGGGCGAAAAAGTCCAGTTGATCCCGTTTGGCAGCTTTGAGGTGCGCGAGCGCAAGGGGCGCGAGGGCCGCAATCCGCGCACCGGCGAAAAAATCGACATCAAGGGCCGCCGGGTCGCGGTATTTCAGGCCGGCAAGGGCTTGCGCGACGTCGTCGAGTAACCCTTTAAATTGACGCTCGCCATCGCCGGGCTCGCCTATCGCGTCCCGCAATCTGATCTGCAACAATTATTCGAGGCGCTGCGCGCGGAATTTCCGGATGCGCACCTTACCCTGGTGCTCGACGGCCCGACCGAGGACCTTCATCTGCTGGCCGGCGCGGTCGACTTGATCTCGTATTCACCCGGCCGCCGCGGCTTCGGCGTGGCACGCTCCAGCGCCCTGGCCGCCGGGCGCCTGGCCGGCGCCGATTGGAACATCGTGTTCGATGCGGACGGCCAGCACCGGGCCCCCGCGCTGCGCCGCCTTTTCGAGCGGGTCCTTCGCGAAGAATGGCAGGCGGCGATTCCCCAGCGCACGCTGGTGGATCTGGAATTTGGCGATGCGGCCGAGGTCAAGCCGGGGGGCGCCTTGAATCGCATCGTGGCCGAGCGCTTCGACGGGTTCTGCCTGGCCACCGCGGCCGACCGCCCCGACTTGATTTTCATGGATTTTCAGCCGGGCGTCTTCGTATTGTCGGGTGCGGCGCGTGAGGTGCTGGAGGCCCACATGCGCTCGCGGCAATATTCCTGGGATATCGAGGCGTCCTACCGCCTGCTGCGCAGCGGGCTCACCCTGGGATTTCCGGAAGTGGAAAGCTTCTCCGCCTCAGGAACGTCGTTCACGCTGGCCGATTCCCGACGAAATATTCAATTCATCGAGGAATTGGTCGGCGCCCACCGCATGCGCGCATTGATCGACGGGTTCGCGCGCTCCACCGAGCTGATCGAAAAATTCGGAGCCGGGCCGCTGGAAGCCCAGGCGCGCCACGCCCTGGACTCCCTTAATGGCCTTTAAAGGGTAACCGTCCTCGCGTCCACGATCCCCGGCTGCCCCTGGATTTTCTTGAGCAGCGCGGCGTCCACCGACTCGTCGATGCTGAGCACCATCAGGGCGTGCCCGCGCGGATGGTCGCGCCCGCACTGCATCTCGGCGATGTTGATGTTGTGCTCGCCGAGGAAGGTGCCGATGCGGCCCACCACGCCGGGTTGATCCTCCTGCCAGGTGAGCAGTTTGTGGCCCACCGGATGGAGGTCCATGCGATGGCCGTCCACCGCCACGATGCGCGGCTCGCGGGCGCCGAAAATGGTTCCCTCCGCCTCGCGGGTCTCGGACTCGGTGCGCACCCGCACGGTGATCGCGTTCACGTAGTCGCGCGAGTGCTGCACGCGGGTCTCGCGCACCGAAATGCCGCGCTCCTGCGCGATGAGCGGCGCGTTCACGTAATTGACGGTCTCGCACTGGTTCACCGAGAGAATTCCCTTGAGAACACTCCAGGTAAGCGGCTCCAGCCGCAATTTAGTGATTTCCCCGGCGTAGGTGACTTCGACGGCCGCGATGGCGCCCCCGATGATCTGCGCCAGGAACGATCCCATGCGCTCGCCCAGGTACACGTAGGGCTCGAGCAGCACCAGGTGCTCCGGGGGCAGCGAGGGGATGTTTACCGCGGCGCGCGCCGGGCGGCCTTCGAGAATATCCCGAATCTGCTCGGCCACGTCGTAGGCTACGTTATTCTGGGCTTCCTGGGTGGAGGCGCCCAGGTGCGGGGTGGCCACCACCCGCTCGTGGCGGGCCAGCGCCCAGTCGGTGGGCGGCTCTTCGGTGAAGACGTCCAGGGCCGCGCCGGCCACATGACCGCTGTTGAGGGCGTCGAGCAGCGCCGCCTCGTCGATGATGCCGCCCCGCGCGCAGTTCACCAGGCGCGCGCCCTTTTTCATCATGGCGATCTGCTCCTTGCCGATCAATCCGCGGGTTTCCCGGGTGAGCGGCGTGTGCACCGTGAGAATATCCGCTTCGCGCAGCACGGTGTTGAGGTCCGCAACCTCCAGATCCAGCTCGCGGGCGTGCTCCGCGGTGATGAACGGATCATAGGCAAGCACCCGGGCCTGGAAGGCGCGCACGCGGGCGGCCACCTCGCGGCCGATTTTTCCCAGGCCCACCACGCCGACGGTTTTTTTGTACAGCTCCACGCCGGTGAACGCCTTGCGGTTCCATTTTCCCTCGTGCATGGAGGCGTCCGCGCGCGGGACGTGGCGCAGCAGGGAGAGCATCATGGCCACCGTGTGCTCGGCGGCGGAAACCGTATTTCCCTCCGGCGAGTTGACGACGATAATCCCCTTCTGGGTGGCGGCTTTCACGTCGATA
>VGFD01000394.1 GCA_016868975.1 Armatimonadota bacterium
CTCAATGGTCGATTTGTCCATGGAGGTCGAGTACCTGTCGTGCGTGCTCTCGCGCTGAGGCCGCTGGGACGGTGTCTGGACGAACGGATCCAGGCGGCCCGCCGATGCGCCTCCCCGGTCGCAACCCCACCGCCGGCACGTGGCGCCCGGGGCCCTGGGCGTCCTGCATGGGCGCTCGCGCGGCCAGGCGGTTGGATCGAACGGCCAGGGGCGGCCTCGGATGAGCCCTGGCGGGACGGTTCCGCGCAGCGGTCGCACGATCTGCGGTTCCACCGTACCATGTGGCGAGTTTGTGAAATGAGTCACCAATGGCAGTCCACCGCAGCGCGCGGATAAGCTATCCCGTCGGAGGTCGTGCCGAGGTTCACCGAGGAATCTCGCCTGGACGAGATTCCTCAGGCAGACTGTCCGCGGGATGGTCTGCCCACTCGGAATGAAAGAGCTGCACGTGGTCGCTGGGGGGAGCCATCCCGCGGAGGGGAGGAACCTTCCTTCAGACGGTGGGGGACTTCCCGCGGAAGGTTTCCAGGCGCAAGGGGGGCTGGAGTAGGTGCCGACCTGGATCGCCGTGGTGCTTCTCGTAGTGCTGGCGCTGCTGTTCACCGTGGGCAGCTTCGTGGGCACCATGGCGTTCAAGCCGCGGCGTCACGGTGAGGTCAAGGGCCAGCCGTACGAGTCGGGCGTCAAGCCCACCGGCGATGCCCGTGGCCGCCAGGTGGTGCGTTTCTACCTGGTCGCCATGCTGTTCCTGGTGTTCGACCTCGAACTCGCCTTCCTGTACCCGTGGGCGCTGTATTTCAACGCGGTGAGCGACCGGTTGTTCCTCTTCGTCGAGATCGTGGTGTTCCTCGGCATCCTGCTCGTCGGCTATTTCTACGCGTGGCGCAAGGGCGCCCTGGACTGGAACAAGTAAGGCGTGATCTCGCCTCCGGCGGCCCCCACGCTCTCGCCCGCCGAGATTCTCGACCGTGTCCGCGTCCACGCGGGTTCCGCCTGGCAGGCAGGCCGGGTCGACCGGGGCGACGCGATCGCCGAGGTGGCGGCGGGCGCCATCCCCGCACTGGCGCGCGCGATACGCGATGATCAGGCGCTGCGCTTCGACCAGCTCGTCGACCTCACGGCAGTGCACTGGCCGCATGACGGAGGGCGGGAGTTCGAGCTGGTCTACCAGTGGCGCTCGGTGCGGCACAACCTGTTCGTGCGCATCAAAACGCGCCTGGCCGACGGCGCGCCGGCAGCAAGCCTGGCGGTGGAGTTCGGATCCGCCGACTTCCTCGAACGCGAGGTGTACGACTTGATGGGCGTGCCGTTCGCCGGCCATCCGAACTTGCGGCGCATCTTGCTGCCGGAGGGCTATGCGGGCCATCCGTTGCGCAAGGATTACCCGGTGGAGGGGCCCAACTTTCCGGAGGATGCGCGCCGGAACGACCTGTTCGGACGGCTCGAGCCGGACGGCTTTTGGGCCGGGGTTCGCGAGCAGGGCGCCTCGTGAACGGTCCGCAGGCAGACCTGGCGCCAGGCGGGCGCGACGGGATCCGCCCCTTGACCCTGCCCAGCAGAACCGGCCGTACGGCCGGTTCTGCCCGGTCGGGATGGCGCCGAGGTTGGAAGCTGGCCACCCCATGAGCATGGATCGGGCGTTCCCCAGCACGTCGGCGGACATCGAGCAGATCAGCGAGACCCAACTGGTGCTCAACATGGGGCCGCAGCACCCCAGCACGCACGGCGTCCTACGGTTGCTGCTGGAGACCGAGGGCGAGCAGATCGTCCGCTCCGAGACCGACGTCGGGTACCTGCACCGGGGGGTGGAGAAGCTGATCGAGGCGCACGACTACAAGGGCGCCATCACCCTCACCGACCGCATGGACTACACGTCCGCGCCCGCCAATAACCTTGGGTATCTGATGGCGGTGGAGAAGCTCCTTGGCATCAGCGACAAGATCCCGTTGCGGGCGCGCTATTTGCGGTCGCTGGTGGGCGAGCTGTCCCGCCTGGCGGGTCATCACATCTGGATCGGCACGCACGCCCTCGACCTGGGCGCGATGTCGGTGTTCCTCTACGCGCTGCGCGAGCGCGAGAAGATCTTGTACCTGTTTGAGCAAGCGTGCGGCGCGCGGCTGACGACCTCCTTCATGCGCGTGGGCGGCACGGGCCCGCACGACGTCGGCGAGGCGTTCATCGAAAACGTTGAGGAGTTCCTGGACGGCTACACGCTGCGAGAGTTCGACGACATCCTGACGGACAACGAAATCTTCCAGCAGCGCACCCGGGGCATTGGTGTGATCACCACGGAGGACGCGCTGCGTTGGGGGTTGACGGGACCCTGCCTGCGGGGCTCGGGGGTGGCCTGGGACCTCCGCAAAGCTCGTCCGTACGCCGCGTACGACCTGGTCGAGTTCGACGTGCCGGCGTACCCCGAAGGCGACGTGTACGCGCGCTACCGGGTGCGCCTGAACGAGATGTATCAGGCGGTCCGCATCATCCGGCAGTGCGTGGCCGCGCTGCGCGCACTTCCGCCCCAAGCGCCGTCGAACGTCTTGCTGCCCCAGGCGGTACCGCCCGACGTGGCGCGCGTGCCGTTCGACATGGAAGCGATGATCAATCACTTCAAGCTCGTGATGCATGGCCTTGCACCGGAAGCGGGCGAAGCCTACTTCGCGCTAGAATCGCCCAAGGGGGAGCTGGGGTATTACTTCGTGAGCGACGGCTCGGGCAAACCGTATCGTTGCCACGTGCGGGCGCCGTCGTACGTGAACCTGGGTATCCTCGACCATACCGTGCGCGGCACGCTGATCGCGGACGTGGTGGCCATCATCGGAAGCATCGATATCGTGCTGGGCGAGGTCGATCGATGACGCCGGACGCGGTCACGCTCGCAATCGACGGTCGCGACGTGCAGGTGCCTCGGGGCTGGACCGTGCTGCAGGCGTGCGAGTCGGCGGGCGTCGAAATCCCGACCCTCTGCACCGACCCGCGCCTCAAGCCCTACGGCGCGTGCCGCATGTGCGTGGTGGAGATCCAGCCCGGACCGCCACGTCCCACGGCGTCGTGTACGACCCCCGCGGCCAATGGCATGAAGGTGGTCACCAACAGCGCCAGCATCAAGGCCGTGCGGCGACACGTGATCGAGCTGCAGCTCCAGCACCATCCGCTGGACTGCCCGTACTGCGATCAAGCCGGCACGTGTGAGCTGCAGGACGAGACCTTCGCGCAGGACATCCACCAGAGCCCGTACGAGACCGTGTCGAAGGCCTTTCCGGAGGAGATCCTCAACGAGGTGATCCTCATCAACCACAACCGCTGCATCCAGTGCGGGCGCTGCGTGCGCATGTGCGATGAGCAGATCGGCGTACACGCGTTGGACTTCGTGCAGCGGGGCGTGTCCACGTTCATCGCCCCGGCGCAGCACAAGTTCATGGACTGCGAGCGCTGCGGCATGTGCATCGAAACCTGCCCGGTGGGTGCGCTCTTAAGCAGGCCGTTCAAGCACAGCGCGCGGAGCTGGCAGACGGAGAAGGCGGCTTCGACCTGCCCGCACTGCGCCGTGGGCTGCGCGCTGCTCGTGGAGAGCCGGCACGGCGCGGTGGTGCGCACCCGTGCCAACGGCCTCGAAGACCCGGGGCGCGGGATCCTGTGCGCCAAGGGGTTCTTCGGCCACTCCTTCGTCGATAGCCCCGAGCGGATTCAGCGACCCCTGATGCGGAAGAACGGGATGCTTACGGCGGTGCCCTGGAGTGAGGCACTGCACTTCGTAGCCGACCGCCTGCGCGAGGTACGCGATCGCTACGGTCCGTCGGCGATCGGCGTGGTCGGCTCTCCCAATTGCACCAACGAAGACAATTACGCCCTGCAGAAGCTCGCGCGCGCAGTGCTGGGTACGAACAACGTCTATAGCCAGGATGACGGCTTTCACACGACCTATCGCGCCATCACCGACGTGCTTGGTAGCGGGGCGCTCCTGCGCCCCCAAGACGATTTGCTGCAGGCGGACCTCATCCTGATCGCGGGCGCGGATATCGGCCAGTCGCACAATGTCGTGGGCGCGCACATCAAGGCGGCGGCGCGGTTCGACGGTCGCAGGCTGGTGGTGGCGACGCGCCTGGCGACTGGCTTCGACCAATTCGCCACCGCGACCGCGCGCGTGCGGCCTGGATCCGAGGCCTCGTTCCTGGCCGCGCTGGCTGGTGTCGAGATCGCCCAGATCGAGGCGAAGACCGGCGTCAGCGCCGCGCAACTCGCGCGCCTGCGCGAACTGCTGGCATCCGCCAGATCGGTCGCCGTGGTGTGGGACACCGGGCTCTGGACACGGGGCCGCGCGGAGCGCATCGCGCGGGCCGTGGCCAACCTCGCGCTCGCCTATCCCGATGTCCGCTTGTTTCCGCTGGCGGAGCGGGCGAACGCGGTGGGGACGCTGCTCACGGGCATGGCGCCTGATGAGCTGCCAGGTCTGCGCGCGCTCAGCGACGCGGCGGAGCGCGCCGCCTTCGAGCAGATCGTCGGGGCCACGACGCCCGCGACGCCTGGCCTGGCTTGGCCAGCCTTCGCGTACGCTGGCCGCCTAAAGGCGCTCTACGTGATGGGCGAGGACGTGGTGGGTGGGGCCGAGGAGCCCGACGCGCTCCGCGCCGCGCTGGCGTCCGCCGAACTGGTGGTGGTGCAGGACATTTTCATGAATGCGACGGCCGCCCTGGCGCACGTCGTGTTGCCAGGCGCGTCGTTCGCGGAGAAGGGCGGTCATTTCACGAATTTCGAGGGCCGCTGGGGACGGCTGACGCGTGCCATCGGATCCGTGGGCGAGGCGCGCCCTGACTGGGAGATCGTGGCCCGGCTGGCGGCCACGCTGGGAGGCGATTTCGGCTGGCGCACCGATGCTCCCATCACCGCCGAACTCGAGCAGGTGTGGCGCGTGCCGCCCACCACGGGCTCCCGCGAAGCGGCACACGTTGACGGCGCAGCCGCGCCCGACGCGAGCGGCGACGCGCTGGTGCTGGCCACCGAACAGCATCTGTACACGGCGGGGGTGACGGGGCGTTTCGCCCCCAGCTTCACGGTCATGCTGCCGGAGGCGATCGCGGAACTGAACGACGAGGACGCTGGACGTTTGAGCCTCACCAGCGGCGATCGCATCACGCTTTCCGCCGAAATGGGCGCGCTCGATCTCAAAGTCCTTGTGTCGGCGCGCGTGCCGCGCGGCGTGGTGAGCCTGCCGGACCGATTCATCGAGGCCCCCCCTCGAAGCCTGCACCGCCGCACGCCGGACGGCGTCGGTGTGAAAGTGACGAAGCGGTAGTGTCTAGCCGGATCAATCGCGGTTGCATGGTCCACCCGAGCTGTCCGCGGGCGGGCGCGGCGCGGCGCGCTCACCCCCGTAGGGGTGAGCGGTGCTCGCTCCCCATGCCGCGGGCGGACGGGC
>VGFD01000395.1 GCA_016868975.1 Armatimonadota bacterium
TGGAACCAGGAGCCCGGAGATCTCCCCGGGGCCGTTCACAGTCACATAAACCGTCTTCGTCACGCCCTCCGGTTACGTCGCGCGGGCGACCTCCGCCTTCTCGCTCGCCCGACCAACAGCGCGGCGGTCAGGACGACTCTCCGACGCCGATCGAACATGCCGGGCTGTTCGGAGTGCGCGGCGGAGATTCCCTGTCCGCGGGCGGGCCGCTACCGCCGCCGGGGACCTCTCAGGGGGCTTGTGCATCGGGCGCGACGCGGTACCGGCCGCTGGCAAGATCCACAACGCCCCGGGTTACGTCATCTCCCTGCCGCATCATGAACGACTGGTTGCCGTCGCCGCTGTCCTCGAGGCGGAACTCGGCCGAAGTGTCGCTCCACGCCGAGTTGACTTTCTCGTGGAAGTACACGATCCGGCCGGTGGTCGGCTCCCTGCGGATCTCCACGTGCGCGTTCGAGTGGGGATCCCCGTAATGGACCTCCTTGTCGGCATAAGTGAACCCGGCATACGCCTGCAAGGACCCGGCCGCCATGTGAAGCCGCGCGCCACCCTTGCGTCCCGGGTCGTTGACGCTGATGAAGTGGCCGGCGTCGCCGGCCAGGTTGTCCCGCGCGTCAACCAGTTGCGCGGTGATCAAGGCCTCGTTTGCGACCTTCTTGTAGACTGCGTGCAGCGGGTCGGGCCGGGTCGCTCTCGCAACGGCTTCGTCGAGGCTGGCCACGCCCCGGGAGGGCTGCTCCACGTAGGGCGGGGGCTCGTACACGGCAAGGGTCCCGGTCCGCGGGTCCAGGGTCACCTCTCGAACCTCGCCACCCTCCTCCAGATGGAACACCTGGCGTCCCTGGAAGTCCCGGTGATACTGAAATACCTTGCCGTCGGCGCGCCGCTCTTCGAACGACTCGATCTGATCGGACGGGCTGAAGTTGACCCTGGCGTCCGCCACGCCGGACCCTTCCGGGCCGTCCACCGGATGTCCCAGGACGACCACCTGGCCGCCGCGGCTGTTCATGTCCTCGCCGCCGTTGTCTTTGGGGCGCAGGCGGTTTCCGAGGCGCTCGGCCTCGCCCTTCACCCGCTCGAAGACGTCCTGCAGGGCTGCGGTGTTTTCCTGGTAGCGTCGCGCGTCCTCGATGGTGCGCAACTCGGGACGATACTCGGGGAGCGGTACGTGCAATGGACTCGCCGAACCGGCGCCTGAAGCCTGGATCTCCCTCTCGCCTGCTGGGCTCATCATATGCGGGCCCGACGACGAAGTCGCGCGCCGGGCAGCGAGACGGAACTATTGCGCGGCCGGAGGCCGGCGGCGGAGGGTGGGATGCAGTCTGGCTGCGGTTACGGCCTTCCCAGGTCCACGATGAGATCGGTACGGCCGAAGTGGTAAGCGTCGCCGGACGGCTTTGTGAATACCTTGGTCGCCACGAACCAGTCCGGTACCAGGAAGGCGACCCGCCCCTTGATGACCGCTTTCGGCGCGAGGGCGGCATTTTCCGGCAGCCCGTCCGCCAGGAAGCGGGTGACCCTGCTTTGCGCGCCCTTCTGCGCAATGCTGCCGCTGGCCGAGGAGGAGGTGTACTGGCTGCCCTCCTCGCCACGCAGGTACAGGTAGTCGCGCGCGTCGCCTCCCAGGCACCAGCCCAGCGGCACGGTGCCGCCGGAATCGTTGCGCAACTGCACCGTCAGCACCACGAACTTGAACGAACCGGATTGCAGAGCCGTCTGGACGTCCGCCACAGAGGCCGCCTCGGCCTTCCCGAAGCGAATGAGACGGCCCAGCCCGGCCCAGGTCGTCACGGTGCTGACGGCATCCACCCGGAGCGCACAGCGCTCATTGGATGCCCACTAGCCAAGGCGGGCCTTGTTGCTGCCGGCGACCGCCATTCCAAGGGAGCCGACGAGAAGCGTCGCGATCAGGATGATCCGTGCGCAGGCGTGCTGCATTTGAAGTGCCCCCCCCACCGATTTTGAGGTGGTTATACTTTGTCGCTATAAGCGCGCGGTCCTCCGACATGTCACGGTTCGCCCAGATCCGCCGTGGCGATGGCGTCCTCGGCGGCGGCGGCCACGCGCTCGTTTCGGTGGCGGGTGAAGGGGCGCAGGAAGACCTCCGCCTGATCGGGGCGCAGGCTCGCCGCCGCCTCGATGGCGGCGATCAAGGTGTCGGCGTCGGAACTGTTTTGCGCGAGCACCGCGAGCACGTGAGGCCACGCCTCCTGGACTTCCCAGGCGGCCGCCGCCAGGAGAGCCTGGCCGCGAATCTCAGGGGAGCCGCCGTTGAGCGCCTGCATGATATCCTCGGAAAACCCCTCGACGTAGCGCATGCAGAAAACCGCGGTCAGCGTCCAATGGCAGGCCAGCGCCTCGCGGATGGCGTCGGCGTGCCATTCCTCGGGCCAGCGGACGGAAGTCTCCAGGGCGGCGCGGCGCAACTCGTCGGGGTGGCCGCAGCCGTCGTGCAGGGCCTGCAGCGTGTCCCTGATGGCATCGATCTTTTTGTCGGTGACCGGGAGGGCGTCGAGGAAGCCTTCCTCCTGCATGTCCGCGTCGTCCAGGACGGGCCCCAGGGCGCGCAGCGCCGCGCAGCGCAGGGGAAGTGAATCTCCGGAACGGGTCGCGATGGCCAGCAGGGCGTCGACCAGATCGTCGTTGACCACCGTGAGGTCGCCGGCCATCTCCGCGGCGAGCAGGCAATCCTTTTCGGAGGCGGCCGGGTTCTTGAGGACCGTCAACAGCAGGTCGGCGGTGTCCTCGGGCCACTCCCAGGGCTCGGTGGCGTGGAGGCGCTGCAGGTTCGGCACGGGAGGGCCTACGGGGCGCCCGGGAGGGAGTCCTTCCGGCCGCGGAAGTGGGTACAACCAGAAGAGGGAGGCACCATGTCCGGCTCTCGCTCGCACGACCTCGTTATCCTGATAATCATCGTGGCCCTGGGGAGCGCTCTCTTCGGAGGGATTGGCGTGCGCCGCGCGCCGCCCTTCACCCTGTGCGATCTGCGGGGGCGCGAATACACCTTTGATGGCCTGGGCCCCGCGTTCATCAACATGACGTGCGTGGACTGCCCGCAGTGCAAGGAGAGGGTGCCGCAGGACCGCATCGTGTCCGTCCAGGCGCGAGGCTTCGGACTGCGCGTGCTCAACATCCTCGTCTACGCGGATCTCCGCAGCGGACCACGCTTCATTGAGGAAACCCGGCCCGTCGCGGACCTCTTCGTGGTCGACCCGCGGGCCCACGTGGCGAAAAAAGCGTACAGGTGCAAGGACGAGGCGTGCTGGGTGCTGGTCGACCGACAGGGAGTCATTCGTTTTCAGGGGGCAGACCCGGAGCGACTGGTGGCCTGCATGCCGACGCTGTAGCGCGTACGCGCCGCCCGGTTTCCAGGGCGTAGGGTCTTGCAGTCCGCAAGGGGGATCGCGCGGACCGGGAGGTTTGCGTAGAGCGGCGCCGGGTCGCGCTTCACGAAATCGGCGATGCTTGTTCCGGCGGCAGGGATGGCGCCAAAACGATCCGCGTACAACGGAACGACGACCCAGGTGAGCGCAACCTGGTAGGTGAGCAGCACCGTTTTCATGCACGTCAGGTCGCCGGACACGATTCTCCTGAATTGAACGTCCCTCAGGTTTGGTGCGCCCTTCGGGAATGCGCCCAGTGAATGTGGACCAGCATCGCCCGCTCGCGCCGCGGTGCCGATCAGTTTGGTCTTCTTTTGCCCTGATGACGTACATATCGATCGGCATCGGTCGGGCGCGGGGTGGCCAGGAGCGAAGGGGGACCGTCTTCATGCATGTCAGGTCCGCCGTACGCCGTGCTCTTTAGCGTCTTGATGTCTGCTGCATCTTTTTGGGAGTGCGCCCCTCATGCGCAATGACATCACAGTCGCGGGTGAAGACACCGTAACCTGGCGGTTCACCTATAACCCGAACGGCTGCATGACCGGCAAGACCGACGGCACGAATCTCACTACGTACGGCTGGGACGAAAACAACCGCCTGGTGCTGGTCACGTTGCCAGATGGGACTGCGGTAGCGTATAATTACGACGTCATGGGCCGGATGCTCTCGCGCACGGATACGAGCGGGACCGCACGCTACGAGTGGCTCGGCTGGGACATGGCACGGGAGATTTCCGCGGCCGGCCTGACCACTCACTACCTGCTCAACGGCATGGAAATCCTCGGGTTCCAGCGCGACAACGCCCCCTACTCCCTGCACGCCGACTGGTTAGGATCCGTGCGGGCGGTGACGGACCGGGCCGGGGTGGGTCTGGCCTCGCTGAGTTATGGGCCGTGGGGGACGTGCTGGCCAATGTGCCGGGTAGTACGTCCTCATGTTTCGTCCGGGCGCTGGGAGTGAGGTTTGACGCGGTTACGGGGCTGCATTACATGCGGCAGAGGTGGTTTGATGCGGGGTTGCAGAGATTTGTCAGCAGAGATTACCTGCATTCAGACAACCGTTATGAGTACGCCTATAACCGGCCGACCTCCCTCGTAGACACAAATGGCCTGAGGCCAGAGGGAATGGGTGATTTTCGCGATATCGGTGCCAGTGGCCGGGACACGGCGTTCGGCGTGGGGGTAGCTGCCACCGCCATTTTGGGCGGAATCGGTTGGCTGGGTTGGTTTAGTGTGTCTCCTTTCTCCGCAACGGTTGCAGCGACGGTTGGTATTGAGACAACCTTGGGACTACCAGGACCATCGGTGCTTCCTAATATTGGCACGATTAACCGAGGCCCCTGTCCGCCATATGTATACCGAGGTGGCGCGAAGGCCACAAGAATATGACGCCACGGCCGCCAAACCCGGCGGAGGGCAGAGGGTGATCTTGAAGGGCTATCGACGTTCGATACGATTGAGCGCGCGACTGAACGCGAAAATAAATGGCAAAAGATCGATACTTCAAAGTTGGAGCCAAAATTAAATGCTGTGCCAGATGCCCCACCCGAAGGGCCTGTGTCCATCCGTCCCTGAGTGGAGATGACATTGGAAGTTCAACGGCAGATTGCTGAATGGGCGGCAACACGAGAGGGGAAAGTGGCGCATGAATTCACGCGAGCCATAATCGACGCTGTTGTTGATGAAGGTAAGCGACCGAAATGAATTTTTGTAATGCTGTAGTGGATATCGCACGATAGGCGTTAGAGCAGTTGCGCATCGAGGTTGCCGTGCGACGTCCAAGCGCCATTTGTGACGAGCCTGTGATAGACGATACAACAGGGCGTGTTACTGTGTACGTTTCCTTTTCAAGAAACGCTTCAACTAACACGAGAGATCTATCCGTGTATATTGAAGAAGCTTCGAATGGCTTGAGTGTCTCTGCTGTGAAGTCCAACTGAATATGGGGACACCGATCCGACCGAAAATGGGGACAGCCCATCATTGAAGAACATTCAATGCCCGAGCACGCTCGGGGAGGA
>VGFD01000396.1 GCA_016868975.1 Armatimonadota bacterium
GTGCGCGAACACGGCGGAGCGCGACGCGGCGCAGGCGGAGGACCGCCGCGGGGCGCTGCGCGGCGCGCTGGCCGAGGCGGAATTTCCGGATGAGGCGAGCGCGACGGCCGCCCTGCTTTCCGCGCCGGAAATCAAGCGCCTGGCGCAGGCGGTGGACGCGCACGACAAAGAATTCGCGCAGGTTTCTCGGGACGTCTCCGAGCTCACCCGCGAGCTGGATGGCAAGCGGGTGACCGCGGAAACGCTGGACCATCTGGAAGGCGTCGCGTCCGAGCGGCAGGCCGCGCACCACGATGCGCTGAGCCGGCACGCGGCCGGGGAAAAGGAGCTGGAGCGCCTCAAGGAGGACGTGGCGCACGTTGCGGAAATTCGCGCGCAATTAAAGGAGGCCAGGGATCGCTGGAACATCCAGCGCCAGCTCGCCGACGACTTGAGAAACGATCGTTTCCAGGCGTGGGTCCTCGAGGAGATCCTGCACAGCATCGTGCGCGGCGCCTCGGAGCGCCTGGCAGGGCTCACCAACCGCTACGCGCTGGAAATGCACAACGACGATTTCTACGTGATCGACAACGACAATGCCGGCGAGCGTCGCATCGCGCACACGCTGAGTGGCGGCGAGACCTTTCTCACCTCGCTGGCGCTGGCCCTGGAATTGTCCGAGCAGGTCCAGGCCAACGCGGGCGCGGTGCGCCTCGACAGCCTGTTCATTGACGAGGGTTTTGGCACGCTCGACGCGGAAACGCTCGACACCGTGGCGGGCGTCCTGGAGTCGCTCACCGTGGGCGGACGCATGGTGGGGATCATCACGCACATTTCGGAATTGAGCCAGCGCCTGCCGGCCCGCCTGCGGGTCCAAAAGGGTGCGGAGGGCACGAAGATCCTGGCGGAAGCCTGAACCGCGCCATACCGGCAGTCAACAGCGCGCGCAATGGTTCCACGCGGTTCCTCACGAGATCGGTCACTTCCAGTCGCCGATCAGCACGAAAGGGGCCCAGTAATAGGGGTGCGCGTACTGCTTGCGGAGCGCGACCTGGGCTTGGCGCAGCGCCTGGGCCTTGTCCATTTTTCCGAGCCGCTGGTAGTACTGTTCCATGAAGCGCGCCGTCGAGTCGTCCGCGACGCTCCACAGGGTGGCCAGCACCGACGGCGTGCCCGCGTACATGAAGGCGCGGACCAGTCCCACCACCTCGTCGCCGCGGTACACCTTGCCCAGCCCGGTCTGGCAAGCGCTCAGCACCACCAGGTCGGCGCTCAGATCCAGGTTGAAGATGTCGCGCACGGTGAGCACGCCGTCCGCCGTGACGATGCCGGACCCGGAGGGCTCGTTGCCGTCCAGAAAGCCGTGCGTGGCGAAGTGCACGAAGCGTCGACCGGGCGCCTCGCGCTGCACGACGTTGCGGCGGAAGCGCTCCTCGGCGAAAGCCCGCGTGCCGGGACGAAGCCCGGAGATGGCCTTCAGCTCGTACAGCGTGTTGGGCAGTGCGGAAAATCCGTTGCGCGCCACGTTGCCCAGGCCGAACGCCACGACCTCGCTGCCGGCCGCGCGTTTTTTTGCCCGGCAGAACTTGAGGACGGTGGCGGACGGGAGCACGCACACGCTCATCCGGTCGATGAGCATTTTCTCCCGTCCCAGGACCGCCCAGGGCAGGTAGTTCAGCTCGTCAAAAGGCACGACGACCACGCGCTTTTTTCCGCGCAGGTGTGCTTCCACCGGCGCGAGCAGCATGTCGTACAGGCGCGCCGCGCTCTGCCGCCAGTCGAGCGGTTGCTGGCCGCTGGCCACGACGCGTCGCCCGCGCGCTGGAATTCCGGTGGATCCGTCGACTGCGCGCCGCAGCGCGCTGATTTCCGCGCGCATTTCCTCGACCGGGGCGGTGAGCTCGACGATTTGCGGAGGCTGGCCGGGCGCAATGACGGCCACCGCGGCGAAGCGCTCGCCGATCAGATATTCCAGGAGCACGGTGTCCCTGTCGAGGAGCGCGCTGACCGCTTCCGGCCGCACGGTTTCGGCGGTGGCCCCGTGGCTTAATTCCGGGGCGTCGCGCAGCGCGTCCATGAAAGTGCGGCGCGCCGTGACCACCTCGGGAGCCCCGCTTCGCGCGCGTCCTGGGACCCGCGCGGCAGTGGCCATCCGCTGCGTTCGCCGCACCTCGGCCAGGGCCGCCTGCGTCCGCGCGCTCAACCCTTTGCGCAGGGGAACCTGGCTCAACAGGTCGGCGAGACTGCGCGCGCGCACCTGCTCCATCACCGCCACCGCTTCCCCGTCACGGCCCGCTTTGTGCAGGGCACGGGCGAGATCTTCGTAGAGGTGCTGGTTGCGGCGGAAGAACGTCTCCTTCAGTTCGGCGGCCGCGAGTCCGGCGCGTTGGGTTTCCACGGCGTGTATCGCTTCACGATAACATTCGGCGGCTTTTTTGAGGTCGCCGAGCGCCTCATGCGCACGGCCTAAATTTCCTTGCAGCAGCCCTTGCAGCAGCCGGACGGGGCTTGCCTTGCGGGCCACGGCGTCCTCAAGAAGGGCGCGCGCCGCGGCCGGGTCCGGGGTGGGGCGGTCGAGGAGGAGCACGGCCCGCCGCCATCCCAGCGAGCCGCGGAGGTGGTCACGCCAGTCCTCGGCCATGTTGGGGATGGCGGCCTCCACGAGGGCCAGCTGCTTTTCGGCTTCGTCCCAGCGGCGGGACGCTTGCAGCACGTCCGCCATGCGGAGCCGCATGTCCGCTGCGATGTGCAGCCAGCCGGCGTTGTCCGGCGTCATGGCGAGCGCGGCCTCGAAGTCGTGCAGCGCTTTCTCGTACGCGGCCCGGTCAGCGTTGTCGCGGCCGATCTGGAGCCACGCGGAGCCGATTTTGGCGGTGGCGAGAATGTCCTGTTGCCGGGCGAGCACGCCCGCGGCCATGGCCACCTCTTCTCCCTGCACTTTCTTCCACAGGGCCATGGTCTGGGGCGTCCGCGACGTTTCGCACAATTTCACGTAGGTGGCGCCGGAGAGCAGCGCGATGACTTCTTCGTAGCGCCCGATCTGCGCGAGGGAGTCGGCGATCTCGTAATACATGTTGCGCACTTCCCAGACGGCCGTCAGGAAATATCCGGCCTTGCGCGCGCCGGCCGCGTCGTCGCCCCAGGTGCCGGCGCCGCGTAGCAATTCTTCCGCGGCGGCGTCGACCGTTTCGCGGACAATTTTCATCTCGCGCAGCGACTTCTCCAATTGCCCCAGGCCCTCGTACGCGTATGCCATGTGATGGTGGACCCGGGCCAGGTCGAAGCGGTCCACGTCGCGCTCGTTCGGTCCGAGGAGCATGGGCGCGGTCTTCAGGGACTCCTCGAACTTGCCTTCGTATTCCAGGCACAGCATGACGTCGTAGTTGACTTTCCAGGCCATCAGGCGCGACTCGCGGTCGCGCTCGTACTGCCAGGTGCCGGCCGCGGCCCGGGGATAGCGGGCCAGCGCCATCGCCTTTTTTCGCACTTCAAGCAGCGCGGCCATGCCTTCCGCGTATTTTCGCCCGTGGACGAGCCGAGAGGCATCGCCGTAGGCCAGGAGAACCTCGGCGTAGGCGAGCAGGTCTTTTTTCAAGGCGTCCTGCTCGTGGGGCGGTGGACTGACCGGATCGGCAATGCAGGGTAACGCCGTCAGCAGCAACAGTAGAACAACGAGAAAACGCTTCACCGAGGCTCGACCCGCACCCAGAGCACCGGCAACCCCACGTACGATTTCGGCTCCGCCTGCAAGACGCGACCGGCGCGGGTGCCGCTGACCACCAGCGACATCAATTGCCCGAAGGGGCCATTGAGCGACTCCTGGGGCGCGGCCGTGGCGCTGCGCGTGCCGCGCGAGCACAAGAATTGCAGGTCGATTTTCTCGGCGGTGCCCAGAATCTTGAAGCCCTCCGTCACGGATTTCGCGGCGCCCGCTTCGCGCGGCCACTCAAATCCCAGGTCGACCTGCACTTTCGCGCCCGGCGCCAGCGGCTTCCAGGCCGCCTGTTCGACCGGCGCGGGGTACAGGACGTCCAGCTGCCCACCGGAGAGAATATCGAGGATCGATACGTAGAGCGGCGAGGTCCCGGTATTGGTGACCTCGATGACCGCTTCCGAGCCGGCCCGCACGACCGGAAGCCCGTCCGCGCCGCGCCGCGCCCCGGGGTCGGGCACGAAGGAGCCGATACTCGACTTGTCCTTGAACTCGCCGGGCACCAGCGCCGCCTGCAGCGTGTCCGGCGCGTTGATCATCCGCGTCAGGACGATCTTGCGCGCCTGGGCCTCCACCGCCTCGCGGACCTGCATCGCAAGGGTGGCGCTGGCGGCCGGCACGACAATCAGCGGGGCGCGATCCTGGCCCGGCCGCTCGACGCTGACCACGTTCTTTTCTCCATTGGGGCCGCTGGCGAAAATCAGGAGGTCGGCTTGCTTCGGGTCTTTGACGACCTCGACCAGGGTTTTCATGTCCTCGGTCATCAACTTGCGGACGGCGGGAACGTCCTGCACGAAATACGCGCGCACCTGGCTGTCCCCGAAGCTTTGCTGCGCGATCCAGGCGACCGCGCTTCTCAGGTCGGCCGCGGAGGCCGGGGAGGTCAGCTTTGCCGACGCGCCGTACAGGGAGGTGCCCTCCGACTCCACCACCGCTTCGGCAATCAACTGCGCCTTCTCGTCCGGGGAATGGGTGCCGTGGCGATAAATTGCGATGCGCGAGCCGGGTGTCACGCCCACCAGCGTCCCCTGGTCGAGCGTCACCCGGGCGCCGTCGCCCGACAGCACCGCGATGCCCGGCTTGCGTGGCTGCGCGGTGCCGCCGAAAATCCGCAGGGCCCGATCCCCGTCGGACTGCGGGGACTGTTGCAGCCCGGGCGCGCCGGTCACCAGCTGCATCAAGTCGGTGTAATTCCATCGCTCAGTGAGCCGCTTGTCTTGCAGTGCGGCGAGCAGCGTCTGGGTGAACACGCCGCCTTCTTTGGAGTCGCGCGCCTGCTGGTCGGAGCGGCAGGCGGCCAGCACGACCCAGCCTTCGCGGCCCGCCCGGTGGCCCTGCGCGAGCACGCCGGCACTGGCTCCCGCGGCATTCTTGCTGAAATATTCGTTGGCTTCCGGCACCGTGCGCACGGACTGTCCGGCGATCAACGCGGCCCGGCTCATGCCGCCGGAGTGGCAGGAGTCAAAAATAAACACGACGCTGCCCGGCGCGCCGCCGGCCCGCACTTTTTGCACGAGCGCCGCCAGCATGTCCTCGATGAAGTCGTCGCGCACGACGGCGTCCGGGAAGCGCGCGTCCTGGTAATTCGGGGCGTCGATGGGGATGAGGCACTCATCGAGGCCGTTGGTCTCGTCGCGGCGCTCGTATTTTCCTCTGGGATCGCGGTCGGCGACCGACGCGCCGTGCCCGGAGTACGCAAAAATCAC
>VGFD01000397.1 GCA_016868975.1 Armatimonadota bacterium
GAAGGATGTAACCGAAACGCGCATGGAATGTGAGCATATTGTTAACGCGCTGTGAAATGAAGAAGCCCCGTGCGTGCGGGGCTTCAATCTTGGGAGAGAGAGGAAGAGTATTTGCTTACATTCCTCATACTACCAGGAGGGGGGCGGGCCGGCTGTGCCGGGCATCACGTCCCGGAGGAATGGCCCCCGGGGTGAAGAAGCAGGCCCAGACCATGCGAAAAACCCTGCTCTTCCTGCTTGCGGCCGTGCTTTCAATGGCCGTCGCCCCCGGCCACGCGGCGCCCGCGACGGTGCTGCACGTGTCGCCGAAGGGCTCCGACCGCAACCCGGGGACGTCCTCGAAGCCCTTCCGCACCATCGCGGCGGCCGCCGATCGGGCGCGCCCGGGCACTGTCATCGAAGTCGCGCCCGGGGTGTACGGTGATCGGGTCCGCCTCGACACGCCGCACGTCACCGTGCGCGGCGTCGGCGCCGACCTCCCCTTGCTGCGCGCCAAAGACGGCGCCGCGTTCGAAGTGGTGAAAGGCGTCTCCAACATCCGCCTGGAGCGGTTCCGCATCGAGGGCTACACCTGGGGGATCTCGCTGATGGGCGGCAACCGCGCCATCCAGATCGCGGAGTGCTCGGTGACCGGCGCCGAGGCCGGCATCCACCTCACCGCGGGAGAGAATCCCGCCCCGGTGCAGGACATCCTCATCGACCGCTGCACCATCCGCGCTTCCATCTACAGCGGCATCGACGGCACCCCGGGCCCCGTGCACAACCTCGTGGTGCGCCGCTGCCGCGTGGAAAAGAACGGCGCCACGGCGGGCTACGGGGGCGACGGCATCGCCGTGGAGACTGGCGACGCCATCGTCGTCGAGGGCTGCGTGATCCGCGACAACGGCGGGGATGGCGTGGACATCGGGTCGCGCGCCACGGGCCCGTCCCCCGGCAACGTGGTCCGCGACTGCGCCGTGGTGGGCAACCAGAAGAACGGAATCAAGCTGTGGCGCGGCGGATCCATCGAAAACTGCCTGGTGGCGCGCAGCGGCGGCACCGGCGTGTTCCTGGCCTACGGCGGGGACTACGCGATCCGCGCCACGACCATCGTGAACAACGCCCGCGTGGCCCGCGACTACGCGCTCACCGCCGGGTACGACGCCGACCCCAAGAGCGGCCGCCCGCCGGAGATGCGGCTGGACATGGACCGCTGCATCATCGCTCTGAACGGCCCGGAAGCCGAGCCCACCGGCATTTACGTCGGCGCGGCGGTCACCCTGCGCGAGCGCGACAACGTATTTTTCAGCCGCGAGGACGAAGAGGCAATGCTGGCCGGACGCAAGCCGGACATCGTTTCCCGGGAGGACGTCGCCCGCGGTGGCTGGCCCGCCCGCAAGGGGGATGAGCACGCCGGCAGCACCTGCAGCGATCCGCGCTTCGTGAATCCGGAAATTGGCGACTACCGAGTTGCGGAGGACGCCGGCTGGCGTGACCGCGGCGCGCGGGATGAAATCTCCCGCTATGGGGCGGCGGCTTATTGACCCTTATTGACCCGGGGAAGGGCCACCTCGCGTCGTGACGTTGGCGCCGCTGGCATCAGCCGTCTGAGAAGAATCTCGTAGGACCCGAAACGGTCTCAATAACCCCGACGATCCGCAATCCTTTGGAAAGCGTCGGAAGAAAATGCAAAGAAATCGATGGTCTCGCGCAAACCGTCGGCAAGTCCGACGGCGGCCTCGAATCCGCATCCAGCGATGCGGGAGACGTCAGCCACCGAGTGGCGGATGTCCCCGGGGCGGGCGGGCGTGTGGCGCACCTGCGAGCGGGAGCCCACGACTTCGACAATGGTTTGCGCCAGATCGTTGACGGTGGTCTTCTCGCCGCGGGCCACGTTGTACGCGCCGTGCATGTCCGCGGCGCCGGCCGCCAGCACGTTCGCGGCGACCACGTCGCGCACGTGGATGAAGTCGCGCGTCTGCTCGCCGTCCCCGTGCACCAGGAGGTCCTCGTCGCGCAGGGCGCGGTGGATGAAGTGGGGCACCACGGCGGCGTACTGCGACGTGGGATCCTGGCGCGGGCCGAAAACGTTGAAGTAGCGCAGGCTGACCGTCCCCACGCCGTGCTCGCGGCGGTACAACTCCAGGTACAGCTCGCCGTCGAGCTTGCTGATTCCGTAAGGGCTGCACGGGGCCGGACGCATCCCCTCCTGCTGCGGCGTGGCGGCGTCATCCCCGTACACCGCGGCGGAGGACGAGAGCACGACCTTGCGCACCGCGTGGGCGCGGGCAGCTTCGAGGACCGCCAGGGTGCCCTTCACGTTGATCTCCACGCACTCCCAGGGGGACTCCATGGAACGCGGCACGCTGACGATGGCGGCGAGGTGGAAGACGTAGTCGGCGCCTTCCGCCGCGCGCGCCACGAGGTCGGCGTCGAGGACCGACCCCTGGACGTAGCGGTGCGGAATGCCCGCCAGGTTGGGGGCGGAGGCGGCCACGTCGAGCACCACGACGTCCGCGCCGGCGCGCGCGTAGTGTTCGGCGATGTGGCTCCCGATGAATCCAGCTCCCCCGGTAATCAGCACCCGCGAGGCCATCTACGCACCCTCCAGAGGTGGGCGCTCAAAACGGAGCGCACCCGCCTGGCCGCCTGGCCGCTGAACAATCCCCTGGTGGTACTTCATGCGCTCGCGAGAAGCAAGCTCGAAAGCCGATGCCATATGGGTCCTCTCTTTTGCGACTGAGTTTTATGTCTGAAGCGCCCGCTCCTTCAGGTGCCCTGTCGGGAAATTGCACCAGTCCCGACCGCGCCGCGGAAATCGTCCAAAATGCCGAAAGAAATGTCGTAACCACAGGCTTGGATGCTTCTCAATGGGGCGCCGGATTCTGAAGGACTTTCAATGAGGCCGGCGAAGATCCCCAAACTCCATTTCCCAGAGGGTGAGACTCATGCAAGTACACGTTCCCAATTCCGTGGAGCAGCCGAACCTGGAGTCGCGCTTCTCCCATCTCGACATCGATGAGTGCCGCATGTCGACCAGTCTCTGGGATGAGGGCGTCGGCTACGTCTTCGTGGTGCGCGACGTTTCTGGAGATCGCGTGCTCGTCGCGGGTTTTCTGGTGGACGTGTCCGGCCAGGGCGTGAAAAATGCCTTCATGGGCCGCATGTATCGCGAGGAGTACGAAACCCGCATCGTGGGCCAGAGTCACACCCGTCGCGTTGCTCCGGAGTATGCCTGCAAACTCGTGCTGGGGGCGGTGCGGCACGCCTCCACACTCGGGCGGCAACCGCACGCGGACTACCACGAAGCGATCGAGGTGCTGGCCGGAATTGATCCCGGCGCGTGCGGGCAGGAATTTATTTTCGGACGAGATGGCGCGCCCGGCGCTCTTGACGAGACACTGACCGATTTGTCGGACGGCAGCGCGCTGATCGAAGATTCTGGAGAAATCTACATCACGAACATGCCGGTGCGCAATCTACTGGGATTTTCGTCGCCACCAGGATGCGGTTCATTGCGCTGACCGCGGGAGGAATCGCCGTCCAGCGGACCTTGTAGCCGGCGGCCTCCAGACGGTAGGTGCGGTGGACGTCCCAGGCCATGGCCGGTCCCAGCGCGCGTGCAACGGACAGTGGGCCCGGCGCGTCTTCCTGGTAGCAGCAGGGCATGACCGCCACCGCGCCCTCCAAGCGGATGGCGGCGTCGAGGCAGGCGTCCGTGCGGCGGCCGCAAGCGTGCACGCCGATGATCGAGGCCTGCAGGGGCATGCCGCTCCAATCGTGCTGCACCTTCTGCTGCACGAAGCGGGCGCGCTCAACAACCCAGGGCGCTTCCTCGGAGATTGCGCTGAGCACGACGTCGTGCGACGGCGGTCGTTTGCGGTCAAGCAGCACAATCTCTTCGACGCGCCGGTCGTAGGCCGCGAACAACAGGCCGACGAGGCCGTGCCCGCACATCAGATCCACAATGCGGCAGGACCGCAAGTGATTGCGCACCCGCCAGAAAAATTCAAACGACTCGACGGCTTCCTTGATGGGAACCGCGCGGTGGCGCGCCAGCGAGCGCGCCAGCCGGTCGGCCAGCGAGGACGAAGGGAAATAGCGCTCGTGCGGCGGCTTGAGCCGGCTGCGCGACGCGGCGAACGGGTGCAGCGCCGGATCGTTGAATTGCGGAAATGCCTTGAAGGTCATCGGGTGCGGTCGAGCAGCGCAATGGAGGCGGCCAGCCGCGGCTCGGCGGGCAGCGCCGTAGTGGATGCCTGTGGTGCCGTCGCCCGTCCGCGGCCAGAGGCGGTTACGAGCATAACGAGCGGCGACCAGCCGAGTGGTCCACGGCGCAACATGGCCGGCTCCGATTCGTGCCACGTCCTGGTTTCCCTTTACCCGGCTTGGAGTCGCGGAGATTTCAGGAATTGGTCAGGTTGCCGGCGTACTATACGGGGAGACATGGGTGAATCCCGGTGGAGGGTTACGTTTTGGTGCAGGGGATGAGTGTTGAAATTGGGCCCACGCGGTGGAGCGGACTGGCTTCCACGGTTTCTCCCTACGCGTCCCTCACGCCCCCGGCCGAGACGGAACCCGAGATCGCGGACGCCGTTTCCCTGGAGGGCGCCGCTCCTCCACACGACAGCGAGCCGCCGCGGCGCCATCTGTCCGGGTTCGCCACCGCCGTCGCCATGTCGCTCACCTGCGCCGCGCTGCTCGGCGCCGCCGCTCCAGCATTCGCCCAGGAGGCCCCACCGCAGACGACTGTCTCCACGGTCACGGTGCAGTCGGACACCACGCGGGCCGGCCAGGACGTCGTCGCGCTGGCCCGGCGTTACGGGCTGCGCACTGAGGTGCTCGAACAGATAAACGCCCGCGGACGGCTGGCCGATCTGCTCAGCAGTCTCCCCTCCAACATGCCGCGGCTCTACAGCAGCCTGTCGCCCTCGGACAAGAAGATCATCCTCGACCAGATGCACGGCAGCTCGGGCTTCCTGTTCATCCGGGTAAACCACCGCGATGCGTTCATCCGCGGTGAGGCGGTCGGGCACAACGTGTTCGACGAGATGCAGAAGTCGCTCACCGAGCAGTTTCGCAACAAGCAGATGAACGATCTGCTCTATGCCCGCCTGACCAGCGCGGTCAACTCCTTCCGCACCATGACGCCCCAGGAGCGCAGCGTCTTCATGCAGATGATGGAGGCCGACGTGGCCTCGCTGGGCGTCCGATAAAGGGGGTTGTTGCGTCCCGGCGGAAATTCTCAGGTGCAACCCGCTCAAGAACAGGGGGCGCCGCGCGCGATGGCATTTGACACCGACCCGAAGGTTCAGGAACAGGTCCGTCAGCTGGAAGCCCAGCAGAAGGCAAACCAGGATGCGTTTGACCGCACGCTCAAGGCCGATCAGCGCCGCATCATG
>VGFD01000398.1 GCA_016868975.1 Armatimonadota bacterium
TGCCGCAAGCGTCGTATTCGAGGGTGCGCGCCGCCTGGGATTTGCCATAACTTAACAATTGCGTGACAGCGATCCCTTGATATGACCTGCCTCCCGCGTGATGATAGGGGTAATTACCCGGGGCGGAGGTCGACATGTCTGACAATCACTACATTGCGGCACTGCAGATGGCGTCTGGGCCCCAGCGAATGGCATGGAATCCGCCGGCCCCCAAGCCGCCCACCGCGCCCCAGTCCCCCACCCTGCGTCAGGCCGTGAGCCTCAGCCAGCAGCAGACCTCGCTGCTCAACAACGTGTGGCGCGAGGCGCTGGCTCCGAACTCTCCACCTCCCGCAACGCCGGTCGTCGCGGCGGTTCACAGCGTGTCCGAGTACGTGTTCCGCACCGACAGCGAGACGCTGCGCCCGCTCCGCGAAGCCTCGGCCCGACTCGCACAACGCCTGGGTTAGGTGGCAGGGGCGGCTCCGGGGGTCTGAGAAGCCTTCTGGGTGATCTCCGTCGTCGTGCTCTCTCCCGAAATCGTCACTATCTTGAACGCGCTCGCCGGCGACGGTGATCGCGAGGCCGCGCTGTTCGCCATCGACGCCCAGCGCGAAGCGGCCCGCGACTGGCTGGCCCGCTGGGGCGGGTACACCATTGACGAGCAGGAAGTCGAGCAATTCAACGACATCGGCTTGCTGTGGGGCGAGATCGAGAAGGCCCTCGCGTCGGCCATGGTCCGCATGCAGCCCGAGCGGATGGTCCCCGCGCTCTATCAAGTCTTTTCTCTGATGGTGCTTGTGCAAGAGGCCCGTGAGCGCCCCCACTTCTCACAGCACGTGCCCATTGACGATTTTCTCATGGCCGGCGTGGCCTGCGGCCTGGGACGGGCCAACGTCGATTGTGTCGCGGAGCGATTGTCCGCCGCGGTGGCCTGCGTCGACGAGCTGGAGGCGCGCTGCGAGACGGCCGGCGGGCTCGAAGATGCGGTCCGCGCGGACCTCGCGCTCGGTTTTGCCGCGCTGCGGGGCGCCCTCCCCGTGGTCGTGGAGTCGGCCCGCAACCGCGACGCGGCCGCCCTGGAGGCGGCGCTGGCCAGGGTGAAGGCGGCTGACGAGGTGGTCGCGCGCTTCACCACCTGGGAGCGCAACGAGGCGTGGATGGCCAGCCGGGCGACGTCGCTTCCGGCCGTGGCGGAGCGCGTTCGGGCCCTCATCGAGGCCCTTCGAACGGATTCGGTCGAAGTGTGGAAGCCGCTGGCCGATGAGGTGGTGTCGCGCCACCTTCCCGCCATGCGCGGGGAGTGTCGCCCCAAAACCGCGGGGACGCTCATGCCCGGCCGCATACGCGCCACCTGCCTGCCGGCCGTGGATGCCGCACTGGAGGGCGCCGAGACCGTGGTGGTGGATCTGGTGACCGGCGCCATTCCTCCCGAACGGGCGGCACAGACGCTGGAGGCCGAGCTGCTTGAATTGTCCGCCGCGATGAGCGTGGTGGAGCGGCACGCCTTCCCCTCCGACGCGCTGTTCTCGCGAAGGGCGGAGCGCTACTGGGCGTTGCTCAGCGGGCTGCTGGCCGGCACCATCCCCGCGTTCGTGTTGCGCGAGGCGCTCGGCGAAAGCACCCGCTCGGAGGTGTGGGCGCCCGTCGTGGATCTGATGGCGGCGTATGCCGTGCAGGCCGATCCCGAGCTGCTCTGCGAAGCCGCCGAACGCATCCTGACGCTGCGCATGTCGCTGGAGGAGCAGGACGAGGACCAGTGGACCTGCCGCGCGTGCGGGTTCGGCAACGACCTCACCGACACGTCGTGCGGCAAGTGCGGAATGGAGTCGGTGACGCCGAAGTGGGGCGCGCTCTCGTGAGCAAGCCCATGGACGAGGCGGAGCGCCTGTTCGAGCAGGGGATCAAAGCAATTGAGGAAGGCGACACCGCGCGGGCGCGCAAGATCGGGCGGCGGCTTATCCGCATGCGATACAGCGGGGGATATGAGCTGGAGGCCCGCGCCTGGCGCGAGGACGAGCGTCTCGACAAGGCCGTGGAAGTGCTCCAGGAGGGCGTGAAAGTGGCGCCCCAGGCGTGGCTGCTGTGGCACTGGCTGGGCTCGTGCCTCTCCGACTCGGGATACTTCGCTGAGGCGCGCGAGGCCTTCGGGCGTGGCCTCACCGTCCGCGGCGCGCCCCGCGGCAGCATGCGCTACAACATCGCGAGCACGCTGCACCGGGAGCAGCGCTTCGAAGTCGCGCTCAACGTGCTGGAGGAGTGCGCGGCCGACTGTCTGGGAGACGCGCGCCTGTGGGCGCACCATCAGGCGCTCAAGCTCCTGCTGTTGACCACGCTGGAGCGCTACGAGGAGGCCCTGTCGCTCTCCGAGCGGCTCACCCAGAGCGGGGAGGCCGATCCCCTGGCGGACGTCCAGGGGGAGGTGCTGGGCTGCCGCGCCATCGCCCTGTTGAAGGGACGGCGCTTGCGCGAGGAGGCGATGGTTTCCGCGTGGCGCGCGCTGCACCACGATACTCGCAACACCCGCGCGCTGCGGGTAATTCGCGAGCTGGCCGGGCAGATTTCCGAGGCCGGGCAATATTTCAAAATGATGATCGAGGGTCGCTGGCATCAGGAGGTCGATCAGCCGGGCGAGGTCCCATCGTTCTACTGCGTTTATTTTGTGGTGGCCGACTCCTCGGAGGAAGCGCTGGCTTTGTTGGCGCGGCACGAGCCGGAGGCGGTGCGCGCGAGCCTGCGGATTGATCGCGCCGAGGTGGTGGAACGGCGGCCGGGCGCGCTGAAGGGCGTGTACGATCGCACCGGGCGAATTTTTCACATCGATTGAGGAGGGCTCATGTTATTCTCGGTTTCCATGTTCGTGACGGATTACGCGATGAAATCGGACGAGCTTGCGCGCGCCATCGAGGAGCGCGGCTTCGAGTCGTTCTGGATTCCCGAGCACAGCCATATTCCGGTGGACCGGCTGGGCCCGAGCGGGGTGGAGCTGCCGCGCTATTACTGGCACACGCTGGATCCCTTCGTGGTGTTGTCGGTGATGGCGTCGGTCACCACGCGGCTGAAGCTGGGGACGGGCGTCTGCCTGGTGCCCCAGCGGGACCCGATCCAGCTCGCCAAGGAAGTGTCCAGCCTGGATTTCTACTCCAGAGGACGGTTTTTGTTCGGCGTCGGCGGCGGATGGAACCGCCAGGAGATGGGCGACCACGGCACCGACTACCGCACCCGCTGGCGCCGCATGAAGGAAACCATTGAAGCCATGAAGGTCCTCTGGAACGAAGACGAGGCGGAGTTCCACGGGGAGTTTGTGTCGTTTGACCGGTGCCACATGTACCCCAAGCCGGTGCAGCGGCCGTCTCCGCCCATCCACCAGGGGGGATTCGGGCCAGGCACCCTCGATCGCGTCGTGGACTATTGCGACGGCTGGTTTCCGTTGTATCCGTCCGTGCCAGACTTTCCCAGAGCGATTGCCGAGCTGCGCCAGAAGGCGGAGGCCGCCGGCCGGGACCCCGGGGGGATCGAGGTGTCCACCTTCTTCACGCCGCCCGAGCCGGCGGTCATCGAGCGACTGCGCGAGGCGGGCGTGCAGCGGGTGATCTTCACGCTCCCTCCGGCGGATCGCGAGAAGGTGCTGCCCCACCTGGACAGCCTCGCCGAGAAGTTCCTGGCGCACGTCTAGATTCTGATTTTGGATTTCATTATCAAAACAGCAGGAGCCCCCCCGGACGGTGCAAAAAAATGCTCACCGAGGAGTCTGGGCCTCCTTTTTTAAAGGGTTTTAGATGAAAATGACTTTCAAAATCAATATCGTTGCCGTGATCGCCGGCGTGCTCCTGGTGGGGACCGCGCCGGCCCAGGCCATGCCGGAGTTCTCGCGGCGCTACGACACGCGGTGCACGACCTGCCACACCGTCGTGCCGCGCTTGAACCTGACCGGAATGGACTTCCTGGCGCGCGGCTACCGCCCCGCCCCGGACCTGGACCGCGAGCGGCACTCCACGTTTCCCGCCAGTCTGTGGCTGAGCGGGCGCTACGACGACCAGATCGCCAAAAAGCACAACGACGTCTACTTCAACAAGGCCGAGATCATCGCGGCCGACTCGGTGGGCAGCAACTTCAACTACATGCTGGAGTGGCGCGTGTTCGACCTGGACGCGCAGAGCAACGGAACGCTGCGCGACCGCAGCGGCCGCTTCGAGGACGCCTGGATCTCCTGGCAGCTCAGCAACCGGCTCACTTTTTCCGCGGGCCAGTACCGCCCCCTGGGACAATTGGAGCCGGGCCGCAAGGTCTCCGTCAGCACCCCGGCCATTTTCGACACCAGCCTGAGCGGGTCGGGTCCCAACGCGACCATCCGCCGCCTGGACGGCTTTTCGGTGAATACCCGGTCTCCGAACCTGACGTTCGCCTACCAGTCCATCGGTGGGCGCAAAAACGATCTTGCCATGGACGGCCTGTTCCATCAGGTCACCATCCCCTTCGTCGGGGAAATGTCCTTGCCGCTCAGCCGCAACGCGGTGAAAAATGCGCCCTTCGTGGTGCAGGGGCGGGCCAAGGGGGTGTTCCTGGAAACCTGGTACCGCAAGGGATACAACTCGGTCGGCGTCCACTCGCTGATCGACAGCGACCGCTACCTCGTGACCGGCCTGGGAACCGCCAACAGCGGCGACTTCTATTTCGTGGGCGGCCTGGGCGTGGTGAAGAACACCGGGCGCTCGATGCGCATGACGTCCACGCTGGAAGTCGAGTACATGCCCATGCTGAAAAACGAGGATTTCCGCCCGGGGCTGGGCTTGCGCATCGACAACGTGTCCCATAACGGCACCAGGCCGGCCTTCGTGCCCTATCTTGCACTGTCAATTCCAAACTCATCGAGATATACAACGCTGCTGCAGCTTGAGTACTTTTCGCAGTCGAAGCATGAGCGCCTGCGGCTCGATCTGTCCACTATGTTCTAATCCACTATGTTCTAATCCACTATGTTCTAATCCACTATGTTCTAATCCACTATGTTCTAATCCACCATGTTCTAATCCACCATGTTCTAATCCACCATGTTCTAAAGGAGAGAGAAGAATGAAGATCGTTTTGATTTCGCTGATGCTCGTCGGAGCGACGCTTTCCGCTCAGGCGGCGGAAGTGAGCGACCCTGCCTTCCATGATTTCGTCTATGCGTCGGTGCTGGATGGCTTGCGGCAGGAGAAATTGCCCGCGGAAGTAGTGGATCGGGTTCTCGCCGTGGACGCAAAAAGCGGCCTCTACGTCAGTTTTCTGAAGAAGTGTCCGGTGTGTGAGCCAGTCCGTGAGGCCTTCGCGGCCTACCGCAAGGAGGCGGCGGGCGGCGCGCCCGAGGAGCTGGTGGTGGCGCTGTCCCAAGAGAGCGACTTGAAGCGGACGAAGGCGGT
>VGFD01000399.1 GCA_016868975.1 Armatimonadota bacterium
TGGCTGTCTCTGATCGAGTATAGGCCACACGCGCCCTGGAGATGTTGCCGGGAGGTTAGCATCCGGCGCCAACCACCATGCGGTGGTCCCTGGTTTTACCCCTGGGGCGGGTTAAACGCCTGAGGTGATGGAGGGCTCAGCCGAGGAGGATGAACCGCAGTCCACGAGAGAACGTCGTGGCGTGAACAGGCTGATTCGCGGAACCCTCGTTATTGGGACGCTGCTCGCATGGGGAATGGGGTGCGCTCGGCAGGCCGCTCCTGTCCCGTCGCCGCTCTCGACCACCCGGGCGCTTCACCTCCGAAAGTCCGAGGCTGACGCAGACGCCGTGCCAGGCAAGCACGACCTCAAGACCGGCCTCACCGAGGAGGCCTTTGCGCGGATGTTGATCGGGCGTCTCCAGCAGGCCGGCGAAAAGCGCCCCATGGCCTTCGAGGCCACCGGATTTGCCATCACCGTTGGCGAGTGGCGGCATCCGCTGCGCGGGCCTACGATGAGCTCCAGAAGGCGCGCACCAACGAAGAGCGCGAGGCCGTCGTGCGAAAGGCGCTGGCGTCGCTGGCCGTCAACGCGCAGGCCCGGCGGCTCTACTGGAGGGAAGCCGCCCCGCTCCTGGCGGCCGCGCTCGCGCCCCGTTACGGGCTCGAGGAACGGCGTTTCTCCGAAAAGGTGGCGGCCGGCCGCGAGCCGTTCCCGATCGTGCCGGCCGGCGCTTACGTGGCCTATGCCCTCGTGTTGAAGGAAACCGCCGTCCCACGCCTCGTGACCTTCGAGGATCTCAGCAACTGGAACGTGACGCTCAATGATGCCCGCCAGCGCGCCATCGCCAATTTGCGCCGCGGGCCGGCGCTGCACCTCGAGCCCGTTACCGAGGGCGCCTACGTCAGCGAGGTCAACGACGCCGGGGTGGCCGCGGAGTTTCTCAACCCCGCAAGCATTCGCGCCCTGCCGCTGAAAGGCGCGCCAGTGGTCCTCATCCCGAACGACGCGGTGATGCTCGTCGCGGACGCGAGCAACCCGAGCGCGCTGCTCTTCATGGCCAGGCGGTACGAGTATTACGGCTCGGTCACCGGCTTCCAGCCCTGCCCCGCGATGCTCCTGAAGGACGGCAAGTGGCGTACATTCGCCCCAACGCGCCCGCCAGCGGTGCGCGCGAAATTTCTGGGGATACGGCAGAGCGCGCTTGCCGAATGGCATGGAAGGCAAGTCCCGCTGCTCGAAAAATTCTTCGCGGCACGACGCCAGGATACTCAAGTTGCGCCCTTCAAACGCGGCACCACCCGCGCCGGGCAGCCCGTCACCTGGACTCGCTGGCAGCGCGGCGCCACGGTGTGCCTGCCCATTGCCGACTTCGTGATTTTCGTGGACGGCGACCGCCTGCTGGCCTCCGCGCCGTGGGCGCGCGTCCGCGAAGTTCTCGGGGAGAGGTTGCAGGCGACGGAGTTCTATCCGACGCGGTTCATCGCGGCCCGATAGCCCAATGCCGCTGAGCTGGCCACACTGGGCATCGCCTTACGGCTCCGTGAGACGGCGGCGAGTCAGCGCGTCGAGGAATGAAACCCGGGTGTCATGCACACCGCCAACTCCGCTTCTCGTACCGCTGGTCCCACTCCGAGGCGGCTAGATGCGCCGCCACGCCGACAATGCCGCTGGCAACCGCAATCTCAATCCACTCGCGCCTCGTCACGCCCGCCGTGACGCCCTCGCAAGGAGGGGACCGGCGCGCGACACCTGAAGAATTGGCAAGCATGATTTAGTTAGGGGATGCGCCCCATCGGTGAGCTGGCATGACTTGTTGGAGGACCTGGATATTGATACGGACCGCCACCCTGGTGCTGCTGGTCATTGCCGTCGTGATTGCCGCGGCCATCGCGAAGCCGCGCGTGCGGAGCGTCGCGCTCGACGACGGCGGACAGGCCCGCGTCGCCCTGACCCAGCGGCAGATTTTCGATGAGATCGAGGGTCAGGCCGGGCTTGACCTCGACCTGATCGGGGGCCTCGCCGCCCTCAACACCGCCCTTCAGCTCCCCGAGGAAGCCGGCGACATCAGCGGCGAAGCCTATCTGGGGATGCAGCCCGGCGCGGTTTTTGCCGTGGGGGATTTCTCCTACCTGCCGCTCAAGCGCAAGCAGATCAAGCTTGACATGGATTATTCCACCGTGGAAAACACCGACCGCTCCCGCGGCACCAACATTTTCACCGTCGACTATCCGCTGAGCCTGGAAAATAGGTTTGATCGCCCTGCGGGCTCAGACACCTAACGCTCGTAGGAATCCGCCCCTGGCCCGGCCGCCGCCAGGCGCGCGCCCCGCAAGATCAGCTCGATCAGCCGGGCGCCATCCTCAATGGGGCGGATGCCCAGCACGGCGTCCTGGCCGGTCGTCGTCTCCGTGACAAACGAGAATTCCCCGCGCGTGGTGCGCACCCGCGCCAGCCGGGCCCGCAGGAAGGCGTCGCGCACGAAGACCAGCGAGGTGACCTCGTCCCACGCCGCGCGCACTTCGCGCGTCTCGCACGTGTACGCCACCCCTTCGCGGGTCACGCGGATCGCCGTGGCGGCGCGGCGGCGGCGGCCCGTGTACTCGATGACCATGAGGAACAGCCAAGCCGGCAGGTAGCAGGCCGCCAGCGACATGAACAGCGGCGACCCCACCGTCAGAAACACCGTGCCTACGCCCAGCCCGGTCACGCCGGCCACCTGCGACGCGAACACCTCGCGGCGGGGTGGCTCCTCGGCGTAGCCGAAGCGCTCCTCGTCCTCCAAGAGCACGATTTCCCCGCGCAGCGCGTCGCGCATCCCGGAAACCTGCTGAAAACGGTCCGCCGGATCCAGCGACACGGCCTTCAGCACGATCTGCTCCATGCGCGGCGAAATCGACGGGTTCAGCCTGCGCGGCGGGGGGAATACGAACGGCGTTTCCGCCGGATCATGGCCGGTCAATAAGTGATGCAGCAGCACGCCGAGCGCGAAAATATCCGCGCGCGGGTCGGTTTGCTCGCGCCCGTACTGCTCCGGCGCGGCGAAGCCCGGCGTTCCCATGATCACCGTGTCGCGCGACTTTCCCAAAGAAAAAAAGCGCACGATCCCGAAATCGATCAACTTGATCGTGCCGTCCGCGCCGAGCATGCAATTCGACGGCTTGAGATCCCGGTAGATGATTCCCTTGCTGTGCAGATACTCGAGCGCGTCGCAGATTTGCACGGCCCAGCCGGCCACCTCGTCCTCCGCGACGGTGCCGACGGCCTCCAGCGTGTCGCCGTCGACCAGCTCCTCGACGAGGCAGCGGCGTCCCTCATACACGAAATGATCGGTGACCCGCGGCAAATTCGGGTGCGACATCCCGGAAAGGATCTCCGCCTCGCGCTCGAACTGTGCCACGATGGCGCGGCGCATCGACTCGTCCCCCACCCACTCGCGCATGTGCTTGAGCGCGTAGCGGCCCGGCAGGCGAGCGTCGCGCACCTCGTACACGATGCTCATCCCCCCCTCGGCGACCAGCCGAACCACCGTGTAGCGCCCGTCGAGGACGGCGCCCGGGGAAAGCAGCCCGGTCACGGCGCCATCTGCCGCGGCTCGATCGTCAGCCGGACGTCGCCCACGCTGCTAAAAGGCGTGGAGGGACTCAGCGCGATTGCCCCGGGGATCCCCGCGCCGTGCACCGTCCACCCTTCGAGATCGGAGTCCAGCAGCACGCCCAGCACGTACAGCCCCTCCGGCAGTCCGTCCGCGTGGAAGCAGCCGTCCGCGTCAGTGCGCACCGCGGTCAGCGGATGCAGGTCGTCGGGCCGCGGCACGTAGGCCATCTTGCGGGCCAGGTCCTGCTCGGTGGCGAGCATCGAGTGGACGAAGCGCAGCATCGCCGCCTGATCCGTCGGCACCTGGCTCCACCACAAGATCTCGCGTGACGAGAAAATCCGCACCGGCACGTCGGCCAGAGGCTTGCCGTTGAGCAGCAGGCGGCCCTGTATGGAGCCGTTGCGCATCTGATACGTGGTTACCTCGCTGCGCGCCTGAATCGTGCGTCGTGCATCCCGCGTGGAGCGCGCGCGCATGCGGTCGGCCCAGGCCGCATCCCCGTGGTGCTCGAACGCCAGGGCCAGCCACTCGTAGCCGAAGGGGTTGAGCGGCGCGAACCGCGCGGGGTCGGCGAAAGCGTTCACGTGGCGCAGGTAGCGCGCGTCTGGCGCCATGCGGAGGATGTTCCACAGCGTGCTCATGGCCATCCACGGGGGCGCCGTGCGCGACTCTGAGTAGGCCACCAGCCGGGCCATTAACGGCTCGGGATCCCAGCGGAAGAGCGCGTCCGCCGCGTACAGCGTGTGCGCGTGGGAGGCCGCGAGGCTGTTGGGACGCTCGCGCACGAAGCGCTCCAGGCGCGCCACGTTGTCCGGAGTAAGGGCGTCGGGGAGGTGCAGGCGGTAGGTCCCCACGTCGCGCCCGTCGGCGTTTGGCGCCAGCACCACCGCGGTGCGCGAGAACGACTGGGTGGGAATGAGGCCGGCCGCGCGCTGCACGGTGAGGCCGTACTGCCACGAGGCGGCCACCCGCGTCTCCACGTAGTGGGCGTAGACGAGCAGCCAGCCGCTCAACATCCCCGCCACCACGCCGCCGATCACCACCAGCAGGCGCACCCGGGCGGGGTTCGCGCGGTAGCCCAGCGAGGCCACCAGGAAGGCCAGCGCGAGGCTCGCCATCACCACCACGAAAGCCAGCGTCTGCCACAGATACGACGGGGACACGCTGGAGAAAAAGGCCAGCGCTTCGGTGTAGTGCAGGTTGAAGCGCGAGAACACCGACGACACGTAATTCACGCCGCGGTCGCCCAGGTAGATCGCCGCCAGCACGCCGTAGAAGGCGGTGGCTATCGCCGCCGCGCCGCGCAACGAGCGCGCGGTCAGCACTACGAACGCGCCGCCGCACAACGCCACAATCCCGACCTGAATCGCCGGGTGCAGCCACGCGGCCAGCACGCCGCGGGTGAAGCCGTAGGGGATGGCGTAGGCGGCCACCAGCATCCCCAGGCCGGCGTACAGGGTGAGGGCAACCATCCCCAGGAAGAATCCGGCCACGCTCCACGGGCGCAGACGCGCGCCCGCGCGCAGATCGTGGACGAGCGCGCCGGCCCCCAACAGCCGCACGCCGATGAGCCAGACCGCGAGCAGTGGCACGGCGATAAGCAGCCAGTCGACGGCCGGGTGGATCACCACCGAGTCGAACCACGCGGGGAACGCGCGGATGAGCATCAACTGGCGGTGCGGGGTGAGCGCAAGGCTGCCTTCCCACAGGAAGTGGATCACGCTGGCGCCCAGGATGAACGCCGAGGTTACCGATAATCCCGCGAAGGCCGTGCCGCCCAGGCCGGCCGCGCGCC
>VGFD01000400.1 GCA_016868975.1 Armatimonadota bacterium
GCCCCCGAGGAGACGCCCGCCGCCGACCTCCCCGCCGCCCCCGGACGCGCGTACGCCCTGGCTGGCCGCGATCTGGAGAAGACGCTGGCCGAGATCTTCAAGCGCATCGACGCCGGCGCCGCTGGCGCCGAAGAGTTCGAAGCTCTCGCCAACGCCTGCGAGGACCCCCAGGGCGCGGACCGCATCGGCAGCGCGCTGGAGGCCGTGGTCAGCGGTCCCGACGGCCCCAAGCGCCTCCTGGAGCTGATGCGCCTCGCCGCCCAGACCGCGGCCGGCCGCCGCGCCTTCGCGAGCGTCCTGGCGCGCACCGCCGCGGTGAACGCGGCCCGCACCGCCGGGACGCTCCTCCTTCTCACGGATGGCACCGACGGCCTCGCCGAGACCCTCAGTGAACTGGCCGACGAGAAGACCGGCGCGCTGCGCCTGGCTGAAATGCTCCGCCTGTTCGGCGAGGACGAGAAGACCGCCGGCGGCCTCGCCGAGCTGCTCGAGACGCTCACCGAGTCCCGCGACGGCGACCGCGGCAACGCCGCCCGCGTGGCCCGCTCGATGGCCGAAAGCGCCCGCTGGGTGAGCGGCGCCCGCGACCTGACGCAGACTTTCACCAGCATGCTGGAAACCCAGGGCGGCGGCCGCGCGCTGGCCCGCCTCCTGCAGCGGATGTCGGCGACCCGCGAGGGCGCGCTCGACGCCGGACGGACCCTCCGCAGCATGTCCTTCGACCGCGAGGGCACCAACGCGGTGGCGCGGATGCTGGTGAAGGCCACCCAGTCGCAGGCTGGCGCGAAGGACGTCCTGGTGGCGCTCTCCCGCATGGGCGAGCGCGACGTGACCATCGTGCTGCGCCGCCTGGTGGGGGTGGACGCGGGCGTGAAGCTGCTGGCCAACCTGGCCGCCGAGAAGTCGCTGGCCGAGACCCTGGCCGACCTGCTCGACCGCCTGGGCGAGGTGACCGTGGCCAACGGCGCCGGCGTGGACCGCGCCCGCCTGATGATGCGGGCCAGCGGCTGCGAGTGGCTGCACAGGGTGCTGGTGCGCCTGGGATTCGAGTCGGCGGGACAGTCGACGCCGGTAAGCGCCCAGGGGATGGGCCTGATGGCGCGCATGGCGGTCCGCCATCACAGGACGTGCCGCTGCGGCAACCCGCTGGGACTGCAGCCCGTCTGCACCCGTTGCGGGGACAAGGTGGCGCTGGCCGGGTAATCCCCGGGTTTGCGACTGGGGCGGAATCTGCCGTCGGCGTTCATAAGTTGTTTACTTTCTGGTTCTTGAAATGGTCGGAAACGGACGCAATTTTGCAACAAGCCGCTCTTACAATGTACTCCTCTGGAGTTGTTCGAAAAACCCCACGATGAGGAGCCTGGACGATGGAGCACGCGCTTGGGCAGCGAACAAAGGACGTTCGGATGATGCGCGGATTGACGCAGTACCAGATGGCGCAGATGATGGACACGGCGCAGAGCCACGTGTGCGCCGTCGAGCTGGGGCGGGCGCGGCCGTCGCTGCGGTTTCTCACTCGCATGGCTCGAGCACTGGTAATGACGGTCGACGAATTACTCGGCGTCGTCGCGTACGAGCCACGCAAACCGGGGCCGGGGCCATCAATTCCAACCTCAAAGCCTTCCGGCAGCGAGCTGCACGACGCCTTCGTGAAAGTGCCGGAAGCGCAGGCGACGGCGTCGCTGCAAGTAGCTTATCGACGCGCGCAGGACACCGCCTTGGGACGCCAACGTCTTGTAGCGGTCCACGCGCGCTCCCGGAATCCCCGCAAATTCTGGAACGGCGTGAAACTGCTGGCCGAAGGACAGGACGGACATCAACAATCCCTCACCCTTGCATTGCTCGAACGCGGAACGTTGAGGGAAATCGCTCCCGCCTCCTGCGGCCTGCCGAACGCGGTGGTTAGCGAGCCGGGCCGCCCCTGGCTGGCCGTCGTCGTCGCCGTGAAAAGCGGCTTCCTGTTGTTCTATCCGCGGCTCGCGGTGGCTCTCCGAGGCGAGTACCACACGCTGGACTTCATGGTGGCCGCGTCAATCGACGGTCATCGCGCCTATTTTGACCTGGCCGTTGACCTGTCAGAGCAAACGTGGCATATGACACGCGCGGACGTCCTCGGGTTGACACCCATTTCGGTCAGCGAATGGGAAATTGACCAGCCAGGCGTAGTGGATACTCTGGTCGAGCGTATCCGTGCGGAAATTCCTGCTTCGCGACAAGCGGCATGAAGGCGATGACGCCGCGCCCGGTGCGTGTCCGCGCCGGCTCCAAGGGCGCGGAAAATACCACGATCGCTACGTCATCGGGGAATAGCGGCAAGCGGATGCCGCGCGGTCCGTCGCGCGGCATCCGCTTGCCCCGCGGCGACGTACAATCTGAAGGGAGAGCGCAAGCCTACCAAGCGCTACCAGGCCTTTCTGGACCACTTCCGCCTGAAATATACCCGCATCAACGCTGGCAAATCCAATGAAAACGTCGTGGTTGAGAAGGGCCACGACGTATTCAAGACGGCTGTCAATCAGGCCCTGATCCTGCGGGGCAGTCGAGACTTTGTGACCCTCGAGGAATACCTGGCCTTCGTCGAGCAAGTGCGGCGGTGCCTCAACCTGAAGGTGGCCAGCCGTCTCACCGCCCTCATGGTGTCTGGTAATTAACTACACTTCGCCTTCGCCTCACTCCATATCCTTGAACCGTATACTCTGAAGACACTTAAGGCCAAGCGTGCTGGCATACAACTCAGCCTCACCGTCTTCATAATCGGGAGCGACAGCATACATCAGCACCCCACCTCCGGGCCACTCTTCGCGTCGCAATCCCAGATGTGGACTATTACGATATCTTTGCTCTTCCAAAACGTCCAGATTCACCTGAAGCATCCGGCCGCCAAGGTCACAAGTATAGATAGCCCATGGCCAAAAGTAATCGCTAAAGGTTGTTCGCTTAGCAACCCTTCGAGTAGCAAACCAGAACGCTCCGCAGTAAATCCACAACTCCGACTTGAACGAACCGAACACGTAACTCGGGCGCAACGCATCGTACACGATGCGCAGCAACGCATTCAGCGCCCCGTGCCTTCTCATCAAGACCTCATAGGAAACGTTCCTAAGATACAGAGGTCTCTGGGCATTCGCCGTGAAGTCACCGAATGAAAT
Organism: Armatimonadota bacterium; assembly: GCA_016868975.1. Classification (GTDB taxonomy): domain Bacteria; phylum Vulcanimicrobiota; class Xenobia; order RGZZ01; family RGZZ01; genus VGFD01. The sequence continues at coordinate 3,150 of VGFD01000400.1, forward strand.
GGCAACCTGAAGATACTCACTATTGCAATCGTAACTTGGAATATTCGCCTCTCTATTCCGGGAATTGAAGACATCTAGCGTCCATCGGAACTCGAAGTCGCCGTTCCGCCAGACGTAGAAGGGAAGCTCGAAGCCCGAAACCAACTCGTCCCAGAGCCAACCCGCTCGACGATAATCCTCAAGGCCAAGCCGCGGGTACGTACTCTGCCATAGCAACTCGCCAGACTGCCGGCGCATCAACTGCCCTATGTGTCGCTCGATAACGACCTCATCGTTCACGCCGGCAGCCGCCAGAATCGACGTGAGCACGTCCGGACTAAAGCGACTCCTGTCGAAAACGAACGTAGTGCTTATTTCCGAGTAACAGGCTGGCCAGAAAGGGAGTTCTCCCGCAGTTTTTGCTGTACTCACAAATTCCCCACCTCGCGAAACTTGTTAGTAAAACCCAGCAATGGTCTTGTCGATCTCAAACACGTCGGAAATTGGCCGCCCATCCCTCAAAAGTGGCTGGCCATCCTTCAATAGCACATCGGACACGACCTCCACCACCGTGCCATCCGTCTGCCATAAGGTGGTCGTGCCATCGATGCCGATATATCTGATGTCGCCACCGGCTTCGAACTCACGGTGCGAGCCGTCAGCATAAATCTGGGCGAGCGGCGTTCCGTCTTCACGATAGCGGAACAACGTGTTTTCGGCGTTAAGCGCCTCCCACGTACCGTCTGGGCACGACTGAGCCGGGACATCGTCGACGACAATTGACAGAATCGTCCCATTCGCCGCAACCCGTCGCCGCGAGCCGTCGGCCTGGCGAAATTCTGTGTCACCATTACTGAACACGGTTCGCACAATCGTTCCATGCGCGTCAAAATAGTCGACCGTCTGATCGGCATGCGTTGCTGAGATGGGCACCCCGGATCCGTCAAACTCCGTCGACACACCGTCGTCAGTCGTCTTCAGGCGAACGGTCGAATCAGCCCGGAACCATGTGACAGTTCCGTCAACGTCTACGTCACGGTAGCCACCCCAGGTGGCAGGACGGAGGCCCCGCCGTAAACAAGTGGCGCGCCGCCACCCGGGAGACCGTCGGGGTTGTCCGACATAGCTCCCAGCCATGGAGACTGTCATGCGTACCAAGAGACTGTTGGCCGTCGTAATGCTGGTGCTGCTCGCCAGCGCGTGGATGCTCAGAGAGGCCGGTGGCCGTCCCAATCCGCGGACGATTCCCCGCCCCCCGACCACGAACGGAGGTGCCGGCTTGGACTACACGCTCTCCGAAGGCAGTCCCCAGCGCGGGCGCGAGGACGCCGTCCCGCGCGCGACCGCCACGCCCCTCTCCGCCGAGGATTTACAGAAGGTCCTCAAGCGACTGCCGCCCCTCAAAGATGGAGGCGAGCAGAAGCCCTTCGCCCTGCGCGAAAAGTCGCTGCCCGCGCCCAGGCCGGGTCGCACCGTGCCCCTCGCCTTCCCGCCACCCCAGAAGCCAGACGCCGCGCCCTCGGTCACCGGCGGCCCCCTGCAGGTGCTGCGCTTTTCCCCGGAAGGGGACGTGCCCATCGGCCCTCCGCTCTCCATCACGTTCAGCCAGCCGATGGTGGCCGTCACGGCGCACGCCGATCTGGCTGCCCAGGGCGTTCCCGTGAGGCTCACCCCGGCGCCTGAGGGCGCGTGGCGCTGGGTCGGGACCAGGACCCTGCTGTTCGCGCCGAAAGGCCGCTTCCCCATGGCCACCGAGTACCGCGTGGAAATTCCCGCCGGTGCGAAGTCCGCCACCGGCGGCGTCCTGGAGAAGGCCGTCACGTGGACATTCCGCACGCCGCCCCCGGAGGTGACGTCGTTTGCTCCGCAGAGCGGCCCGGTCGCGCTCAACCCGCTGATGGTGGCCGGCTTCGACCAGGCCATCGACCCGGCCGCCGTGCTGGCCACGGTGAAAGTAAGCGCGGGCGGGCAACCCGTCGCGCTCCGCCTCGCCACCCCCGAGGAAGCCGAAAAGGCCGGTCATCCCAGGCCGGAAGGCGTCGAGGGACAGCGCTGGCTGGCCTTCCGCGCCACCGCTCCCCTTCCCGCCGACAGCGCGGTCAACGTTGCCTTCGGGCCGGGCACGCCCTCCGCGGAGGGGTCCCGCAAGACCGCGCAGGCGCAAGCCTTTTCGTTTCGCACCTTCGGGCCGTTCCGCGTGCGCGAGTATCGCTGCGGATACGGAGAAGAGTGCCCGCCGGGC
>VGFD01000401.1 GCA_016868975.1 Armatimonadota bacterium
GACGCGGACGAGGTCCTCACTCCGGACGGCCTGCGCTGTCCCCAGGCCCCGGACCGCGGCGGCCTGCTGTGGCGCACGCTGAACGCGGTCGATCAGGTCATCCGCAGCGGCCGCCGCCTGACCCGCCCCACGCTGTTCGCGGCGCTGTCCTCCCCCATCTTGCGGCACACCTCGGAGTGGCGCGCCGACCGCGACGGTGGGGATGCCGACGCGTACGTCCCCGGCCTGCTGCGGCCGCTCACGTCCAGCGTGGTGATCACCCGCCGCGACCGCGAACGCGTCTGCCAGATCCTGGCGGCCCAGCGCAGGTTCGACCGGGAGCGCCGCGCGGCGGTCGGCGCGTTGGCCCGCAAGCCGTACTTCCCGGAGGCCCTCGATCTGTACGAGATCTCGGTGCTGGCCAGCGGGAAGGGCATCGATTCCTTGCGCTGGTGGCGCGAGCGCTTTCCTCCCGTGGAGCCAACCATGACGGCGGCCCGCGTCGTGCGCATGCCCGGCGACCTGGAACCCCGCGAGGGCGATCGGACTGGCCGTCGCCGTCGCCGCGGCCGCCGCGGCGGGCGTCCGGTCGAGGAAGGGCGCGTCGAGCCACCGCGGGGTGGCCGTTACGAGTCGGACCGCGGCGCGGAACACGGTGGCCGTGGACGGTCCTCCGACGGATCTCGCCGTGGCGAAGGTCGCGGCGCCTCGCGCCGGGGAGAAAGCCGCGGCGATTCGCGCCGGCCGGAGGGACGCGATTCCTCCCGTGGAGGCGGACGTAGCGAGCCCCGACGCGACAGCGGTCGGGACCCGCGCGGCGAGGGGCGGCGGGACTCCCGCGGTGCGGACACCCGCCGCGAGCCGCGTGGCGAGTCCTCGCGCAGAGAGGGACGGGGCCGTGAGGAAATTTTGGACGGCGTGCGGGTGCTCGATTCGAGCGCCACGACCCAGCGTCGGCGGCGGCCGCGTCGGCGCCGTCCGCCGATGCCGCGGTAGTGATTCCGACGGGCGCCTCGCGAGGGGCGCTCTTTTCTATCGCTGCAGTTGCAGGGTCGCCTTGCGCTCCGCGTTGACCATCGCGAAGAACGAATTGAGCACTCTCGGGTTGAACTGCGTGCCCGCGCTCTGGCGCAGAAGATCCACCGCCTTTTCGATGGGGAAGCCCTTGCGGTAGGGACGGTCGCTGGTCATCGCGTCAAACGCGTCCGCCACGCTCACGATCTGCGCCCCGATGGGGATCTCGTCGCCGCGCAGACCGTAGGGATATCCCTTGCCGTCGTACCGCTCGTGGTGGAACAGCACCACTTCGAACACCTCGGGGGGCAGCGAGCGGATGTCCTTGAGAATGTGAATCGAACTTACTACGTGGTCGTCCATTTTTTTTCGCTCGACCGGGGTCAGCGCGCCCGGCTTGTTGAGAATCTCGTTGGGCGTGGAGATTTTTCCGACGTCGTGGAGAATCGCGCCTTTGGCGACAATCTCAACGTCTTCCTCGCTGAGATTCATGGCGCGCGCCAGGCGGATCGCGTTGTCGCGCACGCGGCCCACGTGGCCGTGGGTGTACGGGTCCTTGGCTTCAATGGCCTGGGCCAGCGCGTGGATGATCTCGAAATACGACTGTTCGAGGTCTTCGTATAATTTAATGTTTGTCAAAGAAATGGACGCGTCGGAGGCCAGGATTTTCAAATAATCCTCGTGCTCCTCATTGAAACCGTCGCCCACCAGGAGATTGGCCACCCCGAGCACGCCAATCGGCTTCTTGTCCTGAGGCGCCTGCAGTGGTACGGCCATGATGCTGCGAACGCGCTCCATGGTCTCGCGGTAGGGCAACATGCGCGGGTCGCCTTCCCGCTCGGTGAGGCGGATGGATTGTCCGCGCTCGACGACTTCGCCAAGAAGTCCCTGGCCGGGCTGCGTGTTCATTACCCGCTTGGTGGGCTCAGATAGCCCGCTGGAAAATTCCACCGTCAATTCGTCGCCGCGCAAGAGCATCACGAAACCAATGGCGGCGTTCACTTCCTCACGCGCCTTGGTCACCATCATTTGGAGCACTTCCTCAGGCTTGCGCGCGGTGCTCAAGAGGCGCGACACCGCCATCAACGCCTGCAATTTCCGCTGCTTGTCGAATAGCTCCAATTCGCGCTGCTCTTTGATTTTGGATAATTCGCGTGCCTTGCCAAGGGCGTCTTCCAGCGCGCGATCGCGGCCGCGTTCCTCCTCAAACTCCTTGCGCGCCTGCTGCACCGCGCGCCGCACGATGAGGCCCACGCTGCCCATCACGAAGCAAAGGCCCACCCCCACGATGGCGGACAGGATAACCTGGTTGGGGTCGCGCGCCGCGCCCAGTTGCAAAAGAACCAGCCCGCCGTACAGGAGCGCGGCGGTCAACCCGGCCGACATGCCGACGAGCAAATTTCGCCCCAGCGCGGCCAGCACCACAAACGCGTACATGCATGCCACCGCGGGCCCGCTCAGGCTGCCGGCCGCGATGACGACCAGTCCGGACATCACCACGTCGGCGATGGAAAATCCCACCATGGGGACGACGCTGCGCAGGGAATTCAAAACGATGGAAGTGACGACCAGATAAATCACCACGCCGACTGTCAGCCAGAGCAGCCAGGGGGCGCGCTGCGCGCCGGGCACTTCCAGCAGCCACGCGGACGACAGCGCCAGTGTAAACAGGAAAAAGCGAAGCATGACCCAGGGACCGTTTGAGTGGCGTGCAGGCATCGGATTTAAGTGTACCATGTGGCGGATTGGCCAGACAAGGTCCAAACGACTTAGTTCCCCGCAACCGCGCCATCCCTGTCGAGGGGAGGGGAGGTAAGCCTCGCGTCGAAGCACCGCACCCGTCATGGCTACCAACGAAAACAACAACAGCAAAGAAACAGTGACCGTTCTCGGCATCGATCTCGGCACCACCAATTGCGCGGTCTGCGCCGCGACCGCCAGCGGCCCGGACGACGCCGCGCTCAAGGACTTCGCGATCCGCCAGGTGACCCATCCGGGCAACGTCGAGGCGCTACCGGTGCTGCCCTCGTTCCTCTACCTGCCCGGCCCGCACGAGTTGCCGGAGGGCAGCCTCGCCCTTCCCTGGGCCCCCGACGCGAAAGAGGTCGTGGGCCAGTTCGCCCGCGACCACGGCGCGAAAATCCCGCACCACTTGATTTCCTCCGCCAAATCCTGGCTCTGCTTCGAGGGCGCCGATCGACGTGGCGACATCCTCCCCTGGAAGGCGCCGGAGGACGTCCCCAGGCGCTCCCCGGTGGAGGCCGCGGCCGCCTATCTCAGCCACATCCGCCAGGCGTGGAACGATGCACATCCCGAGCAGCCGTTTGAAGATCTCGACGTGGTGCTCACCGTGCCCGCCTCGTTCGACGCGGTGGCCCGCGAGCTCACCGCCGAGGCCGCGCGCAAGAGCGGGCTGGAAAAGCTCACGCTCCTCGAGGAGCCGCAGGCCGCGCTCTATTCCTGGCTCAACGGGATGGGCGACGGCTGGCGCAAGCAGGTGTCGGTGGGCGATATGATCCTGGTGTGTGACATCGGCGGCGGCACCACCGACTTCAGCCTCATCGCGGTCTCCGAGGACGAGGGGAGCCTCGTGCTGGAGCGCATCGCGGTGGGCGACCATCTGCTGCTGGGCGGCGACAACATGGACCTCGCGCTGGCGGTTGCCGTGCAGGCTCGCCTGAAATCCCAGGGCACGCGGCTGGACTCGTGGCAATTCCAGGTGCTGGTGCACGAGTGCCGGGCCGCCAAGGAAAAACTGCTTGGCGACAGCGCCGAGGGCGAGATCCAGATCGTCATTCCGGGGCGCGGCAGCAGCCTGATCGGCGGCTCGCTGAAGGCGGAATTGCTGCGCTCGGACGTGGAAGCGGTGCTGCTCGGCGGATTCTTTCCTCCCTGCGCATCCAGCGAGCGGGCCCAGAAGGCGCGACGCGTCGGTCTCGCCGAGCTGGGCCTGCCCTTCGAGGCGGACGCGGCCGTTACGCGCCACCTTGCGACGTTCCTGGGCGTCCATTTGCCGGCCTTGGAGAAGTTCCCCGACTCGCGCCGCGAGGGGCAGACCTTCGCGCATCCCACGCACGTCCTGTTCAACGGCGGCGTGCTGAAGTCGCCGCTGCTGCGCGGGCGCATCCTGGAAGTCGTAAACGGCTGGCTGGAGAGCGAGGACGGCGCGGCGCTGCAAGTGCTGAACGCGCCCGACCTGGATCTCGCGGTGGCGCGCGGCGCGGCCCATTACGGGCTGGTGCGCCACGGGCGGGGCATCCGCATCCGCGGCGGCACCTCGCGCACGTACTACATCGGTGTGGAAGTCGCGCGCCCGGCCGTGCCTGGGATGGCGCCGCCGCTCAAAGCCGTGTGCGTTGCACCGAAGGGGATGGAGGAGGGCACCCACGCCGACCTCGAGGGCCAGGACTTCGGCCTCGTGGTGGGAGAGGACGTGGAGTTCCGCTTCCTGGGCTCCACTACTCGGGAACAGGACGCCGTGGGCTCGGTGATCGACGACTGGGATGCGGACGACGACAGCGGCATCGACGAGATCACCACGGTGTCGGTGAGCCTCGACGCGGAGGGCCGCGGCGGCCAGCTGGTGCCGGTGCGGCTGCGCAGCGTGGTCACCGAGGTCGGCACCCTGGAGCTGTGGTGCGTGGAGCGCGACGGCCCGGGCCGCTGGAAGCTGGAGTTCGACGTGCGCGACACCGCGGACGTCGAAGTGGGCGCCGGCGCGTAGTCTACTCCGCGGAAATAAAAAAAGCCGACCACGGGGTCGGCTTTTTTTTAGTTGGCGGTGATGCGCCGCGCTTCCTGGAAGCGGTCGCCGATGGGGCGCTTGACCCACTTGTAGCCGGCCGCCGTGGAGACGTTCCAGGCCTCGCCGTTGCCGGCGTAGATGCCGATGTGGTCGTAGCCGCCCTGGCCCAGGTAATTGTTGTAGATGACCAGGTCGCCCGGCTTCATGTCATCCATCTTGGTGACCTTCTGGCCGAGGTCGGCGTAGTTGGGCACCCACTCGGGATTGTTGTTGACCTTCTCCTTGATGTCGATGCCCATCTGCTTGAGGGCGTCGTTCACGGCGTGCGCGCAGGCGTTGGGCCAGTACTGCTTGCCGTCCATGCTGGCGGCCATCTTCTCGAGCTGGTCGCCGGTCACCGGATAGGCGCCGGGCTGCATCGACTGCTGCGGATTGATCATGCTCCACAGGGAGGGGTTCACCATGCCCAGGGACGGCTGACCCATCATGCCGGTCATGCCAGGTGCCTGCATCATGTTCGGGTTGAAGTTCGCGCCTGCTTGCATGCCCTGCTGCTGCTGGAGCACCTGGGCGAAGCTCGGGCCGCTGGTGGGCAGCGCCCGATTGAAGTTTCCCTCGATCTGCTGGATGCG
>VGFD01000402.1 GCA_016868975.1 Armatimonadota bacterium
ACCCTACATCGACCAGAGCCTGATCAAGAAAATCGATTCGATGAACTCGCGCAACGAGAAGAAGGTCGTCAAGACCTGGGCTCGCGCGTCGACCATCGTGCCGCAGATGATCGGTCACACGGTCGCGATTCACGACGGCAAGCGCCACGTGCCCATCTACATCACCGACCAGATGGTCGGGCACAAGCTGGGCGAGTTCGCCGTCACCCGCCACTTCCGCGGGCACGGCGGCAAAGAGAAGGGGTCCTCGGCCCGGTAATTCGGGTTCGGACGCAGAAGGGAATCAATCATGGCGAAGGCTGACGAAAACAACAACCAGGCCGAAGAGGCAGAGGCTCCCGCGACGCCGGAGGGCGCGGCGGCGGCGCGCAAGAAGGCGAAGAGCGGGAAACCGAAGGCGACCGAAGAGGCTGCCGCGGAGCCGGCCAAAGCCGTCAAGGCGTCCAAGGCTGCAAAGGCCGAGAAGGCTCCGGCCGCGCCGGCGAAGGCCCCCAAAAAGGCCGCGAAAAAAGCCGCCGACGCCGAGGAATCGGCCGGTCGCGAAGCGCGCGCCCACGCGAAGTACGTCCGCATGGCGCCCCGCAAGCTGCGCCTGGTGATGGACGCGATTCGCGGCAAGGCCGTGGGCGACGCCCGCAGCATTCTCCAGTTTTGCGGAAAGCGCGCCGCCGGGCCCCTCACCAAGGTGCTCAACTCGGCGGTCGCCAACGCGGAGAACAACCATCAGATGGACGCGGGCAACCTCGTCATCGCCCGCGCGTGGGTCGATCAAGGGCCGTCGATCAAGTCGTTCATCCCGCGGGCTCGTGGCCGCGCCAGCGCGGTGCACAAGTTCATGAGCCACATCACCATCGTGGTCAAGGAAAGGGAGGAAGTCTAACGTGGGCCAGAAGATTCACCCGATCGGGCTTCGCCTGGGAATCATCCGCAACTGGGACTCGCGCTGGTACCAGGACAAGCACTACGCTGACTGGCTGCACGAGGACATCCAGCTCCGCGACTATCTGCGCAAGCGGCTCAAGCACGCGGGCCTGTCGCGCATCGAAATCGAGCGCGCCGACAAGATCAACATCATCCTCAACACCTCGAAGCCGGGCATCGTCATCGGCTCCAAGGGCCGCGGCATCGAGGAGCTCCGCAAGGAGTTGGCGCGCCGCACCAAGCGCGAGGTGAAGATCACCGTCCAGGAGATCAAGCGCCCCGAGCTGGAGGCGAAGCTGGTGGGCGAGAGCATCGTCGAGCAGCTCGAGCGCCGGGTGGCCTTCCGCCGGGCGATGAAGCAGGCCGCGCGCCGCTCCATGGACCGCGGCGCGCAGGGCGTCCGCATTCAGTGCAGCGGCCGCCTGGCCGGCGCTGAAATTGCCCGCTCCGAGAAGACCCGCGACGGCTCGGTGCCGCTGCACACGCTGCGCGCGGACATCGACTACGCCATCGTGGAGGCGCTCACCACTTACGGCCGCATCGGCGTGAAGGTGTGGATCTACCGCGGCGACGTGCTCCCCAGGGGCGCGCAGCAAGAAGAGACGGCGGAAGCCGCTCGGTAAATTTGGTTCGGCAAGACCCAGGTCAATTTTCAATCTTTCAAAGGAGGTGGGAATCCGATGCTGATGCCCAAACGGGTCAAGTATCGCAAGATGCACCGCGGTCGCATGACTGGAAAAGCGGCGCGTGGCAATTCCCTTCACTACGGAGAGTATGGTCTGCAGTCGCTGGAGCCCCACTGGGTGACCGACCGCCAGATCGAGGCCGCACGAATTGCGATGACGCGTCACATCAAGCGCGGCGGCAAAGTGTGGATCCGTATCTTCCCGGACCGCTCGGTGACCAAGAAGCCGGCCGAGACCCGCATGGGCTCCGGCAAGGGTTCTCCCGAGTACTGGGTGGCCGTGGTGCGTCCCGGGCGCATCATGTTCGAGATCGCCGGCGTGCCCGAGGACGTGGCGCGTGAAGCGCTGCGGCTGGCGTCGTATAAGCTGCCGATGAAGACCAAGGTCCTCATTCGCGAGCATGTGGGTGGTGAAACCGATGAAAACTAAGCAGAACCTCGAAAAGATCCGCGAGCTCAACGGCAACGAGCTGGCCGACCGCCTCAAGGACCGCAAGGAAGAGCTTTTCAACCTGCGCTTCCAGCTGGCCACCGGTCACCTCGAGAACCACGCGCAGATCCGCGAGATCCGCAAGGAGATCGCGCGCATCCACACGGTGCAGCGCGAGCGGGAATTGAAACTCCGGTAATTCGTTGGAGGAAAGAAAATGAGCACCGAGCGTGGCGCGCGCAAGACCCGTCTGGGCCTGGTGGTTTCGGACAAGATGAACAAGACCGTTGTCGTCAAGGTCGAGCGCCAGTTTCAGCACCCCATCTACAAGAAGATCATCAAGCGCACGGCGCGCTTCAAGGCGCACGATGAGAAAAATGACGCGCACGTTGGCGACACCGTGCGCATCATGGAGACCCGCCCGCTTAGCAAGGACAAGTGCTGGCGAGTGGTCGAGGTCGTCGAGCGCACGAAGTAGTTTGCCGCGTGACCCGCACGCGGTGAGCGCGTGCGGACAGCCGGGTCAATAAGCTCCCGGCGAGTCGAGGGAAAGGGAACAGTCAGATGATTCAGCAGCAAAGTCGTTTGAAAGTGGCGGACAACTCCGGCGCCCGCGAGATCATGTGCATCCGCGTGTCCAAGGGCTTCCATCACAAGTACGCCCACATCGGAGACGTCATCGTCGCGTCGGTCAAGGCCGCCCAGCCGGGCGCCGCCATCAAGAAGGGCGATGTGGTAAAGGCCGTGGTGGTCCGCACCCGGAACAAAGTGCGCCGTCCCGACGGCTCCTACATCCGCTTCGACGAGAACGCGGCGGTCATCATCAAGGACGACCTGTCCCCCCGCGGCACCCGCATTTTCGGTCCAGTGGCCCGCGAGCTGCGCGACCGCGAGTTCACCAAAATCGTGTCCCTGGCACCCGAAGTGCTGTAATTGGAGAGTATGACAATGGCCACGAAATCGCACGTGAGAAAAGATGACACCGTCGTTGTGCTGGCCGGCAAAGACCGCGGCAAGAAGGGCAAGGTCCTCGAGGTCCTTCCCGAAAAGTCGCGCGTGCTGGTCGAAGGCATCAACGTGGTGAAGCGCCACACGAAGCCGCGTCCCCCGCGTTTCCCGCAGGGCGGCATCGTGGAAAAGCCCATGCCGCTTGCGGCCAGCAACGTGATGCTGGTCTGCCCGCGGTGCAGCAAGCCCACCCGTCAGGCGCACAAGCCTGTCGATCAGGACGGCGACACCAGGAACGTCCGCGTCTGTAAAAAGTGCGGTGAGGAGATCTAAGCCATGGCGAAGCCACAGGATAAAAAGGGACAACAGAAGGGCAAGCCGGCTCCGCAGCAGGCGAAGGGCGGCAAGGGCAAACACGACAAGGGCCGCGAGGAAGAGTTCGAAACCGGCGGGCCCAGCGGCCCCATGGAGCCGAACCGTCTGCGCGTGCGCTACAAGCAGGAGATCGTTGGCCGGCTCAAGGAGCGCTTCAACTATCCGAACGTCATGATGGTTCCGCGCCTGGAGAAGGTCGTGGTCAACATGGGCGTCAGCGGCGCGGTCGCCAACCCCAAGGAATTGGACGCCGCGGTTGCCGACCTGCGCCAGATCACCGGCCAGAAGCCCCTGGTGACCAAGGCCCGCAAGTCCATCGCGGCCTTCAAGCTGCGGGCCGGGGTCAGCATCGGCGCCAAGGTCACCCTGCGCGGCGACCGCATGTACGTGTTCCTGGACAAACTGTTCAACGTCGTGCTCCCTCGGATTCGGGACTTCCGCGGCATCAACCCGCGATCGTTTGACGGGCGCGGCAACTACGCTTTCGGTCTCAAGGAGCAGATCATCTTCCCCGAGATCGACTACGACAAGGTTGACAAGGCGCGTGGCATGGATATCATCATCGTCACCACCGCGAAGACCGACGAGGAAGCGCGCGAGTTCTTGAAGATGATGGGCGCGCCCATCAAGGATGAACAAGCGAAATCCTGATTCTTGGGGGCTCTCTCCCGGGATCCCCCAGTATCCCCCGGGACCACCAGTATCCCCCGGGACCACCAGTATCCCCCGGGACCACCCAATAGTTTGTGCTCAAGGTAATTAGGAGGACTCCATGGCAACCACGGCAATGATCGCGAAGACCCGCAAGAAGCCGAAGTACGCGGTGCGCGTGCGCAACCGGTGCCGCGTGTGCGGACGGCCTCGCGCGTACCTCCGCAAGTTCAGCATGTGCCGCATCTGCCTGCGTCAGCTGGCGCACCGTGGCGAAGTGCCGGGCGTCGTCAAGTCGAGCTGGTAGTCTCTCGCACAGCAGATTTTAGTTAAACCCAGAAAGGGGCCGCAAATTCGTGACGGATCCGATTGCAGACATGCTCACCAGAATTCGCAATGCCAACACCGCTTTTCATGAGCAGGTGGACGTTCCGGCTTCCAAGATCAAGGAGCAGATCGCCCGCGTGCTCAAGCGTGAAGGCTTTGTGAAGGACTTCCAGGTCATCAACACCGGGGTACAGGGCATTATCCGCCTGTTCCTCAAGTACGGGCCGAACCGCGAGCGCGTGATTTCCGGCATCCGCCGCATCAGCACGCCGGGCCTGCGCGTGTACGTTCCCAAGAACGACATCCCCCGCATTTTCGGCGGGCTGGGCGTGGTTATTCTGTCCACCCCGCGGGGCGTCGTGACCGGCAAGCAGGCCAAAAAGATGGAAGTCGGCGGCGAAGTGCTCGCCTATGTTTGGTAACCGCGCGCGGAGCAAGCGCGGAACAGTTACGATGAAGCATAACGACATCAGGGAGTAACGACAATGTCGAGAATTGGAAAACAACCCATCCCGGTCCCGAGTGGCGTGACCGTGACGATTGACGGCTCGCACGTCAAGGTCAAGGGCCCGAAAGGCGAGCTTGCCCGCACGCTCAACTCGCTCATCTCGGTCCGCCAGGCCGGCAGTGAAATCCTCGTCGAGCGCCCCAACGACGAGCGCCAGGCGCGCTCGCTGCACGGCCTCACCCGCACGCTGGTGTCCAACATGGTGGAAGGCGTCACCAAAGGGTTCGAGCGCGAGCTGCAGATGATCGGCGTGGGCTACAAGGCCCAGTTGCAGGGCAACGACCTGCTGATCAACATCGGATATTCGCATCCGGTGCTGCGCACGCCGCCCGCTGGCATCAGTTTCCGGGTGGAGCCCGGCAAGGGCGTCACCAAGCTGTTCGTCCAGGGAATTGATCGCCAGGTCGTCGGCCAGACCGCCGCCGAGTTGCGCGCCATTCGTCCTCCCGAGCCGTACAAGGGCAAGGGCATCCGCTACGCCGACGAGACCATTATCAAGAAGA
>VGFD01000403.1 GCA_016868975.1 Armatimonadota bacterium
AGCCGGCCTGCTGGGCGTGGCCATCCCCCGCGAATTCGGCGGGCTCGGGCGCTCGCTGATGCACATGGCCATCGCGCTGGAGGAAGTCTCAACGCGGTGCCCGTCCACCGCGCTGTCCTACGGAGCGCACTCGATTCTCTGCGCGTACAATCTGTTTTCGCACGGCAACGACCTTCTGCGCCGCGCGTTTCTCCCGGAACTGTGCAGCGGCGCGCGCGGCGGCGCGTTCGCCATCACCGAGCCAGGGGCCGGCTCGGACGCGACCGGGCTGGCCACCCGCGCCCGCCGCGACGGCGACGCCTACCTGTTGAACGGCGGCAAGACGTTTATCACCAACGGCCCCTTCGCGGACGTCGTGCTGGTCTACGCGCGCACTTCCGCTGAGAACGAGCGGCGCGCACTGTCCGCGCTCATGGTGGAGGCTTCGCTGCCCGGATTTTCGGTGAGCCGCAATTTAAAAAAACTCGGTTTTCGCGGCTCGCCCACCTCCGAGCTGATGTTCACCGACTGCCGCGTCCCCGCGGATCGCATGCTGGGGCGCGAGGGAGACGGCATCGCGATCATGATGGCATCCCTGGACGTGGAGCGCGCGCTGCTCTCCGCGATTCCCCTGGGCATGGCGCGCCGCTGCCTGGATTTAATGCGGCCAGTGGTGCGCGGCGAGCGCCGCACCCAGGAAGCCGAGAGCGCGGTGGCCGACGCCCTGGTGGGGATCGAGGCGCTGCGCGGCCTGCTGACCCGCGCGGTGCGCTGCCTGGATCGCACAGAGCGGGCCACCGTGCCGGCCTCGTGCGCGAAATTATACGGGTCGGAAATGATCATGCAGGTGGCCAGCGCCTGCGTCGACGTTACGGTGGGAACCGCCGCGCAGCCGGAAGCCGAGCGCCTGTTCCGCGACGCCAAGCTGATCGCCATCGGGGCCGGCACCAGCCAGGTGCAGAAGCTCATCCTGGCGCGCTCGCTGCTCGACGGGGAGCCCGCTCGAGAGCACGCGCACGCGGGCGTGTGATTCCCCGTCGCTCATTCTTGAACAATATTCTACATACTTCAAGAGGAATGCGGTAGCCGCAACGTTCTTCCGACAGTTGTTACAATGCTGTCAAATTTATGACAGCCCATCCAGGCGATGCTATACTACGTCTAGAGCAACGAGCTCGAAACTTTCGTCGGGGGAGAACAGGGGATGCGGCGAGGTCGCCGCAGTAGCAGAGGCCCCGAAACCTAGCGGCCCCGTGGTCAACACGGGGCATTTCTCTTTCCGTGGCAAATTATGCCCACGGATTTCGTCTGGGGGCCACTTTTCCAGAGGCCGCGCGTGTGATATAACAACTCCTGCCATGCCCACGTTCCGTTATCAGGCCCAGACCAAGGACGGCAAGATGGTGAACTCCACCATCGACGCCATGAACCTCAACGTGGCCATCGACACCCTGACCGCCAGCAAGCTGAAGATCATCGAGATCAAGCCGGTCAAGGCGAACCCGTTCGCGTTCCTGAAAAACCTGAAAAAGGTCCAGCGCGACGCGGTTGTGCTGATGACCCGCCGCCTGGGCGTCATGATGAAGTCGGGGCTGACCCTGGCCCGCGCCATGCATGTGCTCTACGACCAGGAAGACGACCAGAAGCTGCGCCCCATCCTGATGACCGTCCTGCACGACGTCCGCACCGGCTCGACGATGTCGTGGTCGATGGCGAAGCACCCGGACGTCTTCGACTCGATTTACATCTCCATGGTAAAGGTCGGCGAGACGACCGGTGACATGGCGGGGATGCTCGAGCGCCTCGCGGACTTTCTGGAGGCCGACCTGCGCATGCGCAAGCAGGCCTCTTCGGCGATGACCTATCCCGCGTTCATCTTCGCGGTCTGCTTGCTCGTCGTGGGCGTCATCTTCGTGTACGTGCTTCCCCAGATGCTGGCCGTGTTCGCCGACCAGCCGGGTACGAAGTTGCCGGTCCCCACCCAGATCATGATCTTCATCTGCGACGCCATCCGCAATCCGTACGTGCAGCTCGGCTCGCTGCTGGGCGGCGTGTACTACGGCATCTACATCCGAGACTATCTGCGAACGCCCGAGGGAAAGTTCAACTTCGACCGGCTCAAGATCCGCCTGCCGATTATCGGCAACCTGAACCGCAAGATCATCGTGGCCCACTTCTGCCGCGCGATGGGCATTCTGCTGGGCACCGGCATCCCGCTGATGAAGGGCCTCGAAGTCCTGATGGAGTTCATGGACAACGAGTACTTCAAGCAACTCTCCTGCCAGCCGCTTTACGAGGGCGTCCGCGAGGGGAAGAACATCAGCCAGGTGATCACCGAAGTGGGCTTCTTCCCGATGATGACCTGCAACATGATCGCCGTCGGCGAGTCCACCGGCGAGCTTCCCCAGATGCTCACCAAGATCTCGAAATTTTACGACAGCGAGGTCGCCTACGCGCTGGAGGCTTTCCTGGTGCTCCTCGAGCCCCTGATGATCGGCTTCCTGGGACTCGTCGTCGCGTTCGTGCTCCTGTCAGTGTTCCTGCCCCTGTATCAGTTCATCATGAACATTGGTTAGGGCACTGCAGTAAGGGTCTGCCTGGTCTCGCCGGCCTTCTTCTTCTCCGGCTTGCGGGCCTGTAAGTAATCCATCAGGTCCATGAACAGCAGGCGCGCAACGGCGGAACCGGCGCGGCTATTGCGGGTCAGCTCGTCGGCCAGGGTAAACTGGCACACCATGTACTCGCCCTTCCCCTCGCGGACCACGCCCACCGCCGTGGCGCGGACGCCGGTCGCCTGGTTGTAGACCTGCACCAGATCCAGGTCGACCTTGCGGGAATTCACTTCCACGTAAAACTCGCGGGGAAGCAGGTGACCGGTCTTGCCCTCCACATCCTCAAGGCGCATGCGTTTCCAGAAGTTGGGGCGCGACAGCACCACGTTCTTGCCCTCGCCCATGTTGGGCACGAAGTACGGATTGAACGGCATCGTGTTGGCGTTGCTGCTCGAATGGTGGAGAACCATCACGCGCCCGCCCTCCTCGACGTAGGCGCGGAGCAGGAACAGGTAGCCCTTGATGAGCGCAAACGCGTCGGGCGCCACCACCACCGCTCGCGGCAACTGCATGCCCGGCTTCTTGCCCAGGAACTTGCGCTCCTCGGTGAGCGTTTCCATGCTGGCTGGGGCCACCTGGTAGCCAAGACTGCTCAGGGCGTTTCCGAGCGCGCCGCCTTCCGGTTCGATCAGGATGAGATCCTTGGAGAATTCCTGGCGGGTGAGCAGAAAGACGAGGTAGCGGCCGCCGTAGTATGCGAGCCCGACGAGGAGCAGCATGATGATGAGGATGAGGCCCCAGGTGAACACCACGACGGTGGTTATTGTCTGGTCGTCGACGGTGACAACCGGCCGCGGCTTCGGAACAATGAGGACAATCGCCGGAGCCGTCGGCACCTCGGCCGTGTAGAGATCCTGACCGCCCTTGCTCACCTGCAGGTGACGATAGGTGAGCATGCTCGACGGCGCTTCCTCGGCCTCCTTCTCCGGCACTACGGTCTTCCCAGGCTCGGGCACCTTGCTGATGTCCGAGGGCTTAAAATCCCTGTAAACACCCACGACAAGCTCTCCATCTTGCGGGTCAGCATACTGGATCTTGTCGATGAGGTTGCGGTCTTTGTCGATCCAGATGTACATCGTCGTGGCGCGGGTATTGGACTTGACGACCCAATAGGGCCGAGATTCCTGCGTTTCCAGCTCCGGCGCCCGCACCGATGACAGCTTGATGTCGTCCGTATTCTTAAACTGGAATGGCCACAGCAATGTCAGCGGATGCATTGTGTACAGGGTATTATTCGCGTTGGAACTGGGCGAAGCGCTGGGCGATGGAGTCTCAGTGAGGGCGGGCGACGGTGACTCGGTCGCACCCGGTGATGCGGACTCCAAGGCATCGGGCGAGGGCGACACGTTGCTGTCCACGGAGGGTGACGGAGAAGGTGTAGGCGACTCTGTGAGCACTGGTGACGGCGAGGCTGTGGCGGTTGCCGTATAAGGGGCACCGTCAATGGAAAATCCGTCGGTGCTGCTAAATACCGCGGGTGTGTCCAGAGCCGGCTGGCGGAGCGTTATAGTGCCTGACTTCCAGCGAATCGAGTCGATTGCCAGCTCCACCGTGCCGTTCAGTTGGGGCTGTGGGAGGCCGCTGCTGCTGAGATACGGCGGAAGGTAATCCGGGATAAAGTAAGGCTCGCGAGTAAAGCGAACGGTTGCGGTATACGTCCCGCCGCCGCGCTCCTTGAAGAACGGCTTCACTTGATTCAGGAGCGTCGTCAAAACGTCGATCGCCGTGGGATCCGCCCACGCCGGCGGCACGGAATGCAACAATCGAGATCCGGGGGAGCCGCTCCGTTCAGGCGTCGCGCCCAAGAGGAACGCCAGCAACCACAGCCCGGCAAGTGCCAGGCCGGCCAGCACCCGCTTCAACGAATGTCTCCCTCCCGTGTTTCTCTACCGGCTCAGCTCATACGCAGAGCCTGCAGCCTCACGCTCGGCTGATTCCAGTCCAGTCCCCCACCCAATCTAGCAAAGCCCCCGGTCCGCTGTCAATAAAGCGCAAAGCGGCGCGGCTGCACCACTCAAATGACCTGAACGCATACTCAAAGTCAAGGAATTTGCTTCAGTCGGTCAATACCGTTGACCACGATGGAGCTGGCGTCCATGACGATGTGGCCTTCGTCGTGCAGCTCGGCCATCATGCGCGAGACCGTCTCGCGGCTGGTCCCCAGCATCTGGGCGATCTGCGTCTTCGGCATGGGAAGCCGGAACTGGATGTGCTCGGCGTCGATCACCTTGCCGTCCTTGCCAGCCCAGTCGGCGAGCAGCCGCGCCAGCCGTCCCTTCACTGAGAGCAGCGCGAGATTCTCGATGATCTCGTCGGCGCGCCGCAGGCGCTCGGAAAGGAAGCGCAGCAACTTCAACGAAACCGGCGGCGTGCGCTCCAGAAACTTGTAGAACTCCTCGTGCGCGATGCTGTACACGCGGGTTTCCACCATCGCCTGCGCGGAGGCCGAGCGCGCCTTGCCGTCAAGCAGGGACATCTCGCCGAAGAACTCCTCGTCGCCCAGCACGCAGAGGATGACCTCGCGGCCGCGGGTGTCCTGCAAGAAGATGCGCACCTTGCCCTGCAGGATGATGAAAAAATGGCGCCCGGGCTCGCCCTGCATGAAAATCAGCTCGTCCTTGCGGATCCGCCGCGTGGTGCCGAGGGTGGCCAGCTCGATCAGCTCGCGCTCCTCCAGCACCGCAAACAGGGGCACCTTTCGCAGGATGCCCACAATCACCGATTGTGGCGTGATCATCGTCATGGCGCTTGCAACAC
>VGFD01000404.1 GCA_016868975.1 Armatimonadota bacterium
TTCTGGTTCTGCGGCGCCTCGATGCAGGCGGTGACGACCGGCGCCTATCGCGCCGTGGAGTTCATCAAGGCCAACATCAAGCTCGAGGGCGTGGAAAAGGCCTCGGTGGAGGACTCGAAGAAGGTCGTGGAGATCTGCACCAAGTACGCGCAGGCGGGCATGTTCAACATTTTCATGGTGGTGTTCTTCATCACCCTGTCGTACGCGTGCTTCAATGCCTTCTTCTTCGTGGCGTACCTGATCTCGATCGCGGTGTTCGGCCTGTTCGAAGCCATCTACATGGCAAACGCGGGCGGCGCCTGGGACAACGCGAAGAAGGTCGTCGAGGTGGAGCTTAAGGAGAAGGGCACCGACCTGCACTCAGCCACCGTGGTCGGCGACACCGTGGGCGATCCTTACAAGGACACCTCGTCGGTGGCGCTCAACCCGATCATCAAGTTCACCACCCTCTTCGGCCTGCTGGCCGTGGAAATGGCGGTGACGCTGGACCAGAAGATGTCCTGGGGCCTCTCGGGACTGTTCATGGTCATCGCGCTGTTTTTCGTGTGGCGCTCCTTCTACGGGATGCGCATCCGCTCCCACGCGTCGTAGCGTCGGGGCACACGAGCAGGGAGGCGGGCGCCCATGTGGTCCCGCCTCTTTTTTTTAGACGTCCTCGACGCCCAGCTCGCGAAGACGCGCCGCCAGCCGTTCGGCGCGCTGGGCTTCTCGCTCGGCGCGCTCGGCTTCTCGTTCGGCGCGCTCGGCTTCTCGTTCGGCCCGCTCGGCTTCGCGCTCGGCGCGTTCTGCTTCGCGTTCGGCCGACTCCGCGCCGAGCGGCAGCAAGTTGCCGTCCGCGTCGCACCAGCGCAGCCATTGCCCTTCAACGTCCTGGAATGTCCCCTCCCAGAGCGTGAGACCCAGGCCGATGCCGGGGAGGGCGCCGAGGTGGGCCAGCTCGACGTACTCCTTGCCGTGGTGCTGCCAGCCGCGTAGCGTGCGGCCCGACAGGTGGTGCTCGGGGTCGAAGATCACGACGTAGGGCACGCCGAACGAGGCGTATCGGTCGAGCTTCTCCATCTCGCCTCCGGTCGGGTTGGAGACGACCTCGATGACGACGTCGGGAGGTTTGCCGTATTCCCACGCGAGGTAGGAGCGGCCCCGATCGAAAACGTCTTGGCGCCTTTGCACGTCCAGGGACAGGAACACGTCGGGCACCACGGCCGGCGCGTTGAGTCCATAAAACACGCCGACGTTGGCCTGGGCGACGAAGTCTCGGTCGGTGACCCAACTGTCATAAAGCGCATCGACCAGAAGCCGCCTCTGAAGCTCGGAAAAAGTGCCGTCCACGGGCTCGTTGTCCTCCATCACGAGATGCGAGATATCCGGCGGGTGCGGGTAAGGAACGGCTTCTTGTGAAAGCGGGTCGGCCATTGCGTCCTCCTGTTACTGGACGATTCGCTTGCGAAAGGTCCGCAATCCCCCATGAGTCTACCACAGGTCGCACGGGCTCGCAGAGAAATGGTTTCCCCCGGGGCGCCTCTGAAGTCAGCCGCGGAGTCGGGCCCAGCGATGGACCCGACCGCCAAGGAGTCGGGTCCAGCAATTGACCCGACAGGCACGGAGTCGGGTCCAGCAATTGACCCGACAGGCACGGAGTCGGGCCCAGCGGTTGACCCGACCGCCAAGGAGTCGGGCCCAGCAATTGACCCGACGCGCGCTTCTAAAGGTATCCTTCGCTCTGCAAGATGGCGCGAACGTCATCGACGAACGCTCGGGCGCGGCTCAGTGCATTTTCCGCCATCGCCGCGGTGAACGTGGTGGCCGCGTCGCAATCGGCGTCCTGACGTTGGGCAAAGAGCTGGGAGAGGGCGGTGACCTGCTCGGTTGCGAGCCGTTCGGTCTGGACGAAGTGAATTCGCAGGAGGTGCACGAGACCGGCGTGCGTGCGCGCTTCCAGGCCCTGGGTAAGGAGAAGGGCGCGGGCGGCGTGCAGCGCGGCGTAGTAGGCCACGGACACGGCGGTCTCGTGGCTCTGCTCGCCGAGCAGGACCTGTGCATCGGCAAGATTCCGCGCGCAGCGGAGCATTTCCAAAGACAGGTCGCGGCGCTTGTTCTCGACGGTCACACGCGGACGCCCTGCTGTTGAATTTCCCGTCCCAACATCCGCTCGCTTCGAATGCGCTCGTCGTATCGGGTGCTGTACCTTGCGTAGGTTCTCCTTTCTCACCGTCCGCAATCCATTTAAGGCCACCGCCGCCCACCGGCGCCCCCATCGGAACCGTCTCCGCCACTTTCTCACCGTCCGCAATCCATTTAAGGCCACCGCGGCCGCGTGACCTGAAAAGCCATGCCCGCAGAAGGGCCCCGCCCTCCCGTGGAGAAGGTGCCGCCGCGCGCGACCCTTTGAGTGGCCGCCCACGGAGGACTCATGAACGTCACGACCACCGATCGCATCTACAATTTCAGCGCCGGCCCGGCCGTCTTGCCCCTGGCGGTGCTCGAGCAGGCGCAGCGCGACCTGATTAGCCTCCCCGGTGTGGGGATGTCGGTGCTGGAGATCAGCCACCGCTCGAAGACTTTTGACAACATCATCGAAGGCGCCGAGGCCGACCTGCGCACCCTCCTGGGGATTCCCCCGAACTACCGCGTGCTGTTCTTGCAGGGCGGCGCCAGCCTGCAGTTTTCGATGGTCGGCATGAACTTGATGCCGCCGGTCAACCGCGCCGACTACATCCTCACCGGCGTGTGGTCCAAGAAGGCCTTGAAGGAAGCAAAACGCGTCGGCGAGGTAAACGTGGCGGGCTCCACCGAGTCCGAGAGTTTCACGCGCATCCCGCGGCCCGACGAGATCAAGCTGCAGGACGGCGCATCGTACGTTCATTTCACTTCGAATAACACGATTTACGGCACCCAGTGGAAATATGATCCGGATCCGGGCAGCGCGCCGCTGGTCTGCGACGCGTCCTCGGATTTTCTGTGCCGCCCGCTCGACATTCCGAGATACGGCCTCATTTACGCCGGCGCCCAGAAAAACGTGGGCCCGGCCGGCGTCACACTGGTCGTCCTCCGCGAGGATCTCCTGTCCCGCTGTTCGCCTGACCTCCCCACCATGCTGTCGTACAAGACGCACGCCGACGAAAAGTCCCTGTACAATACGCCGCCGGTGTTTGCGATCTACATGGTCGGCCTCGTGCTGCGCTACCTCATCGAACAGGGCGGCCTGGATCACCAGTTGTACCTCAACCAGCAGAAAGCCGGCGTGCTGTACGACGCCATCGACAACAGCAGCTTCTATCGCGGCACCGCCGAAAAGGAGAGCCGCTCGCTGATGAACGTCACCTTCCGTCTTCCCTCGGAGGAGCTTGAGGCGAAATTCATCGCCGAGGCGAAGGCGGCCGGCTTTGACGGGCTCAAGGGCCACCGCAACGTGGGCGGCCTGCGCGCGTCCATCTACAATGCCTTCCCCGCCGAGGGCGTGGACGCCCTGGTCGACTTCATGAGGAAATTCGAGAAGGCCAACGGCTAGGGCGGCGATTCGTCCGGCGATAGCCGCATGTCTGGAACCTCGCGCAAGACCACCGCCATCCTGCTGTCACTCGCCGTTTATCCAGGCGCCGGGCAGATCTATCTCGGGCAGAAGGCGAAAGGCATCGCGCTCGCAGCGCTCTTCACCGTCCCTCTGGTAGTGGCGCTGTGGATCGTGGGTCGCGCGTTCGCCACCTTCCTCGGACTGGTAACCACGCTCCAGGAACCGGTTGGCCTGGCCCCCATGTTGTGGCCGGCCTTGCCCTGGGTCATCGGAACCGTCGTGGCCTACGTGTTGGCCGCGGTGGACGCCGCGCGCGGCGCCGGGTGAGGCTGCTCGTCGTCGCGCTGCTTCTCCTGGCCAGCCTGGGATGCCAGCGAGGCGCCTCGGACGAGAGCCCCGCGCCAGTGCCCGGCGGACAGTCCGACGAGCAGCTGCGCAGCTATCTCGCGGCGGATCGCGACGGCTGGTCCCATCCTCAAGAGGTGACCCGCACGCTGGGCCTGCGCGACGGACAGGTGGTCGCGGATGTGGGCGCCGGCTCGGGCTACTGGACCGTGCATCTCGCGCGCGCCGTTGCGCCGAGCGGAAAAGTGCTTGCGCTCGACCAGGATCCGTACGCCATCCATTTCCTGCGGCGGCGCCTCGCCGACGACCCGGCCTTGCGGGCGCTTCCCATTGAGGTGCGGCGCGTCGCCGGCGAAAGTGCTGGATTATCCCGCGCCTCGGTGGACCTCGTATTTCTGTGCGACGTGCACGTCTTTCTGGCCGAAGACACCTGGGTTGCGCCGTGGCTGGCGGGCTTGCGCGACGCCTTGAAGCCGGGCGGCCGCCTGGTGGTCATCGAGAATCGCACCAAACCGGAAGGGGTTCCGGTCACGCGCGCCCAGATGATCAAAGCCTTCCAGGGCGGCGGATTCACCCTCAAAGCCGAGCACGACGTCGTCAAGAGGTGCCACTTCATGGAGTTTCAGTAGCGCAGGGATCAAGTCGTGGTGCCGAAGAATCCCCCAAGCCCCAAAGGAGCACTGTGACCATGCAGCAGACCCCTACCATGGAAGCCCGCGGCGACCATTACCCCTTTGCCGAGATCGAGCCCAGGTGGCAGAAGCGCTGGGACGACGCGCAGTTGTTTGTCGCCCGCGACGACTCGCCGAAGCCCAAGTTCTTCGCCCTGGATTTTTTCCCGTATCCGTCGGGCGCCGGGCTCAGTGTGGGCCACTGCCGCAATTATATTCCGACCGACGCGGCGTGCCGCTACATGGCGATGAAGGGGTACAACATCCTCCACCCCATGGGCTGGGACGCGTTCGGACAACCCGCCGAGAACGAGGCCATCAAGCGCGGGCGTCATCCGCGCGAGATGGTGGAGCAGTATGCCTCCACCTACCGCCGCCAGATGAAAATGATCGGGATCTCCTACGACTGGACGCGGGAGATCAATTCCAGCCATCCTTCGTACTATAAATGGACGCAGTGGTTCTTCCTCTACCTGTTCAAGCGCGGGCTCGCCTACCGGGCGAACGCGCCCACCAACTGGTGCCCCTCCTGCAAGACCGGGCTGGCCAACGAAGAGGTGAAAGAGGGCAAGTGCTGGCGCTGCAGCACGCCCATCGAAAAGCGCCCCATGCCGCAGTGGTTCTTCAAGATCACCGAATATGCCGATCGCCTCATCGACGATTTGAACACCGTAAACTGGCCGGACGGCATCAAGCGGATGCAGCGCGAGTGGATCGGCCGCAGTCCGGGCGCCGAAGTGGATTTTCAGGTGTACGGCCGCGACGAGAAAATCCGCATTTTCACCACGCGGCCG
>VGFD01000405.1 GCA_016868975.1 Armatimonadota bacterium
CACTCCAATCGCCAGCTTGAGGAAGTCATGGTCGACTTCTGGTTCAACCACTTCAACGTGAACTGGAGCAAGGGCGCCGAGCGCTGGCTGGTCACCGCGTACGAGCGCGAGGTCATTCGCCCGCACGCCTTCGGGAAGTTCCGCGACCTGCTGCTGGCCAGCGCGCAGAGCCCGGCGATGCTGTTCTACCTCGACAACTGGCTGTCATCGTCAGCCACCGCTCCCGCGCGCCGCGACAGGAAGCCCGGGCTCAACGAGAACTACGCGCGCGAGCTGCTGGAGCTGCACACGCTCGGCGTGGACGGCGGCTACACCCAGAACGACGTCGTCGAAGTCGCCCGCTGCCTCACCGGCTGGACGCTGAGCCGCCCCCGCGACGGCGGCGGCTTCGTTTTCCGTCCGCGGATGCACGACAGCGGCCAGAAAGTGGTTCTGGGGAAAGTCATCCGGGCGGGCGGCGGCAAAGAGGACGGCATCGCCGTGATCGACATGCTGGCGCGCCATCCGAAGACCGCGCGGTTCATCGCCACCAAGCTGTGCCTACGCTTCGTGGCCGACGATCCCCCGAAAACGCTGGTGGATCGCGTGGCGGCGGTCTTTCTGCGCACCGACGGGGACCTCCGGCAAACCGTGCGCGCCGTGCTGACGTCGCCGGAGTTCCTCTCCGCGAAGTACGCGGGCGCCAAGATCAAGACGCCGCTGGAGCTGGTGGCCAGCTCGATCCGCGCGGTGGGCGGGGAGACGAAGGGCGGCACTACCCTGCTCGCCGCGCTCAACCGCATGGGAATGCCCCTGTACCTCTGCCAGCCGCCCACCGGCTACGCCGATCGCGCGGACGCCTGGGTTTCCTCGGGCGCCCTGCTGGAGCGGCTCTCCTTTGCGGTGGCGCTGATGGAGGGCCGCATGGTGGGAACGACCGTGGAAGCCGAGCGCATCCTCCCGCGTCCGGATCTGGACCGCGCCATCGAGATCATCCTGGGCGCCCGTTGCTCCGCGGAAACCCGCGCCACGCTCTCGAAAGAGATGCCAGTTTCGTCGAAGAAGCTTGTCGGGCTGATCCTGGGCAGCCCCGAGTTCCAGCGGAGGTAGCAGCCGATGTCTGATTGTCCCGAGTGCACGCCCCGCAATCTCAGCCGCCGCACGTTCCTGAAGAATGGCGCGCTCGCCATGGTGGGCGCGGCCCTCTCGCCCGGGTTCCTGGCCCGCGCGGTGGAGGCCGCGCCGGACGCGCGCGGGCGCGTCCTGGTGGTGATCTTCCAGCGCGGCGCGGTGGACGGGCTGAGCATGGTGGTCCCCCACGCGGCGCCCGAGTACTACAAACTGCGCAAGGGGATCGCCATCCCGCGGGAGCAGGTCCTCGACCTCGACGGATATTTCGGCCTGCATCCGTCGCTGGCGCCCTTCAAGCCCCTCTTCGATCGGCGGACCCTGGCCATCGTGCAGGCCAGCGGCTCGCCGGACAACACGCGCTCACACTTTGACGCACAGGACTATATGGAGGCCGCCGCGCCCGGCAACAAGTCGGTCCACGACGGCTGGCTGAACCGCTACATGGGCACCGCCCCCAACAAGAACGCCTTCCGCGCGGTGTCCATCACCGCCAACCTGCCGCGCTCCCTGTCCGGCATGCAGCCCGCGCTGGCCATCCCCAGCGTGCGCTCGTTCGGCGTGCGGGGCGGAAAGTCTGCGGAGCGCGGATTTGAGGCCATGTATTCCCAGAGCGCCAGCGACGTGCTGCACGGCACCGGCAAGGAGTCGTTCAAGGCCGTCGAGACACTGCGCAAGCGCCTGTCCGGGCCCTACCAGCCGGCCAACGGAGCGAATTATCCGCGGGGCAATTTCGGCCAGCAGATGCAGCAGGTGGCCCAGCTCATCAAAGCCGACCTGGGCCTGGAGATCGCCGCCGCCGAGGTCGGCGGATGGGATACCCACGCCAACCAGCGCGGCCCGCTCGCCCAGCGGCTGGAGGAATTCGCGCAATCGGTCGCCGCCCTCCACCAGGACCTTGGGGACCGCATGCAGGACGTCCTCATCATCACGATGTCCGAGTTCGGACGCAAGCTGGAGGAAAATGGCAGCGGGGGCACCGACCACGGGCACGGCAACTGCAACTTCGTCATTGGCGGCCGGGTGCGCGGCGGGCGCATCTACGGCCAGTGGCCCGGCCTCGCGCCCGGCCAGCTTTTCGAGGGCCGCGACCTGGCGGTCACCACCGATTTCCGCGACGTGTTCGGCGAGGCGGTCGTCCGCTTCTTGCAATGCAGGAGCGCGTCGAATGTATTCCCTGGATATGCGCTGCTTCCGAACCGTTTCCGCGGCTACCTGGCCTGAGCGTGTTGTCAAACACGCGGTAAGAGGTTGGGAGCAGGCCGTCAACATGCGGTGGCGTCGGCTCTGCCGACCCCTGACGCTACTTCTCCTGATCGTGCTCGCGCGGCCCGCGCTGGCAGGGCCGGCCACGCCCGGCTCGACGCGCATGCCGACGCCGCCGTCGAATTTCCGTCCGCACGTCGAGGTCATCTGCATCGACGACCGCACCGAGCGCAAGCTTGGGCGGGTTCCGCTCGACCGCAGGCACCACGCCGCGCTGGTCAACAAACTGGTGGCGGCCGGCGCGCGGGTCATCGCTTTCGATCTGTACTTCGGGTCGCGGATGTCTCCGGCCGGGGACAAGGCCTTTGCCGACGCCATCCGCCGCAGCAACCGCACGTGGCTGATCGTGGAGCCGACCAGCGCGAAGAAGGAGGAGCCCATCCTGCCGCTGGCCATGTTTGCCAGCGCCGCGCGGTGGCGCATTGCCTACGGAACCGTCGCCGAGGACCTGCGCTTCGTCATCGGCATTTCCATGGCGCCGATGGGCAAGCAGAAGCTGCAGCACCTGTGCGTGGGATTGCTCTCAGATTACATGCGGCTGCGCCGATGGCCCTATCCCAACGCGAGCGGCGACGCATGGATCTTCAACGGCTGGGAGCTGCCGGCCAGCGACGGGATGTTCACCTCGGACGCATCCAACACCAAGCGGCTGGACATCGACGCCGACTCATGGGTCCGCCAGCACTCCTACGGCGATGTGGTTTCGCCGGGCTATGACATGCGCAAGTTCAAGAATTCGATCGTGGTGGTGGGGGCTACCGCACAAAACGTCGGTGAGGAATACATCTTCAACAACTGGCATGCGCCGCGCTGGCAGACGGTCTATCACGTCCAGGCGATCGGGATACTAGTGGAAAAAATGCTGCGCTACATGGAAAAGCCGGAGCGCCTGCCGACTCGCTAATTGAGGGAAAACGGCAGGCTTCGGGTGGACGATCCGCGGGCAATGCGCGCCTCGAGATTCTCGATGATCTCACGCAGGATCATCATCTCGCGCTCCAGGCGGGCGTCCGCCGGGATGATTTCCAGCAATTCCTGGCGGATGTTGGGCGCGGCGATCATGGTGGAGGCAATCAGCCAGGAGAGAAATTCCGGATCGAGCGCGGATTCGATCACCTGTCCCACCTGCCCGCCCATGCGGCGGATCAGCTCCAGATAGTGCAGGTACATCCTGGTGGCGTCCGCCATCACCTGCTTCGTGCGCGCGGCGCGGCGGCTGACCCGCTTTTCCTCGATCAGCTCGATCTCACCCTGAAGGTAGGCGCGCTCGTGGATCAAACGCTGCACGCGGAAGCGCTGAAGTCCCTGGGTCTGCAAGTAGAAGCGACCGCCTTCCAGGGTCTGGATCATCTCGATGCGGGCCAGGGTGCCCACCGCGTGCGGATCGGCGGTGCCCCCGACCTCCTGGCCCTCGCGGATGAGGGCCACGCCGAAGGGCTCCTTGTGCTCCTGGCACCAGCCGACCATCTCCTTATAGCGGTCCTCGAAGATGTGCAGCGACAGCCACATGCCTGGAAACAGCACGGTGTTGAGCGGGAAGAGCGGCACGATGCGAGTGGCCACGGGGGGCTCTTCGAGGCAGGGGAAACATTCCCCTCGATGGGGGCGTTGAACAGGGCGTCTTCACTCACTCGGGGAAATGGAGATCCGCAATGACCCGCCGCGCCATCGTCTTCGTTCTCACCGTTCTGATCCTGTGCGTGCCGCTGGCGGCCAGGTCCGACGACAAGGCCGCCCACCTGACCGTGGACGACGAGATCAAGCTGGGCGCCGAGGCTGCTTCCATCGTGAGAAAGCGGCACGGGGGCACCTGGAACAATCCCGCCCAGAAGGCGCGCGTGGAGGCCATCTTCCGCCGCCTGATCACCGTGAGCGACCGCCGCGAAGTGGCGAAGCTGCGCGGCAACTACACGGTCGAGCTGCTCAACACCGAAGTCATCAACGCCATGGCCCTGCCCGGCGGCACGACATTTGTAACGCGCGGCCTGCTGGAGCTGTCCGACCTTTCCGACGACGAGCTGGCCGGCGTGATGGGCCACGAGATCG
Source organism: Armatimonadota bacterium (assembly GCA_016868975.1). GTDB lineage: Bacteria > Vulcanimicrobiota > Xenobia > RGZZ01 > RGZZ01 > VGFD01. The sequence continues at coordinate 4,420 of VGFD01000405.1, forward strand.
CGCACGCGGCGCGGCGCCACGGGGCCCTCAACGTGGAGTCGATGCGCGGCATGGAGGCCCGCATCAAGGCGCGCACGCAGCGCCGCTCGCTGCACCTGATCGGCAAGGTGCTGGCCTTCGCGTATCTCCACAAGCGGCTGGATCCCAACCTGGAGTTTGAGGCCGATTATTACGGGATGATCTACGCGTCCCGGGCCGGCTACAGTCCCAACGGGCTGGTGACGCTGTTCGAGCGCTTCGAGAAGCTGGAAAAGGGCGGCGGCGCCCGCAAGTCCCGCTGGAAACGCGCGCTGTCGTCGCTGCTCGACAACCATCCGCCCACCGCGAAGCGCATCGAGCGCGGCACCGCGCTTGCGGAAAAGCTGAAGCGCAACGAGACGGTGAAGACGACGCCGGTGCCGGTGTACAATTAGGTCGGGTCTTCCCAGATCAAGGTAAGTAAGAGGGCAGCCACGAAGAACAGCGCATGACCACCAAACAGCAGATTGTCGAGTCGATGCAGCAGTTGCCGGATGATGCCTCCTATGAAGATGCCATGGAGCGCCTATACCTGCTGTATAAGATTCAGCGTGGCATTGAGCAGGCAGACCGAGGCCAGAAAGTCAGCCACGATGAGGCCCGTCAGCGAATGGCGCGGTGGCTCGACTGACGCTCGTCACATGGAGTGACCAGGCGCTGGACGATCTGGAGGCGACCTGCCTGTATATCGCCCGAGATGCTTCGGCGTATGCAAGACTTTTCGCCAAGCACGTGTTTGAAGCCGCCGAGACGCTAATCCCCGCGCCGCCAGATGAAGCCGTCCAGCACGTAGTGGGTGAGCTGGGGCAGCGCCAGCAGCGGGACCAGCCAGCCTGGGGACACCTCCCAGCCCGAGCCGAACAGCCAGGCGCGGTCGTGCC
>VGFD01000406.1 GCA_016868975.1 Armatimonadota bacterium
TGGGACATCGCCTGCTGCTCGCGGTGACGATTTCGCTGGGCTACACCGGCGACACCATCCTCAACTCGCTCGGCGACGTGCTCTCCTGCACGCTGGGATTTCTGTTGGCCGCGCGCCTGCCCGCCTGGGGTTCGATCGGGATATTCCTCGGGGTCGAATTGGGAATGCTGGCCATTTACCGCGACAGCCTGCTGGTGAACATCCTGATGTTGCTGGCGCCGTCGGACGCCGTGCGCGACTGGCAGCGGGGCGGGTAATTACCGGCCTGGCGTGGGCGTGGCCCGCGGCTTGACCGATTCCCACTTTTCGACCACGAATCTCCAGCGGCCGTCCTCGCGCACCATGGTCACGGTTCCGTAGCTCATGGTGAGCCGCTTGTCGGGCGTGAGCGGATTGTCCACCGCGCCGCGCACCAGCAGGGTGGCGTTCGCGTCGCGGAGTTTCGTGCGCAGAATGGTGACGTCCCTGGGCATCATCTCCTGAATCAATTGCAGCGCGAGGCCGCGCTGCCCAGGCGGCATCCTTTCCAGGTCCTGACGCAGCCTGACGGCCGCGCCGCGCGACAGATACGGAAAGACGGCCTCGATATCTTTGGCGCCGGCCAGCGCCTTGCGGTAGGCGAGATACGCGCTGGAGGGCGTTTCCGCCGCCACCGCGCCCAGACTGATGAGCGCCAGCAGCAGCAGGCCCGCGCCCCAGGTCCTCACTGCCCGAACATCGAGATGGCGACTGCCGCGCGCAGGGCATCGGCATACAGCGCGTCGCGGCCCGGCGACTCGAACTCGCGGCCAATCAGGAACGCTTCCGAAGGCTCGTCCATGTTGACTACCCTTTCAATGGAAGGCGCGCCTTCCTGTCGAACGATGGTCCGCGCGCACTGGCTGTCCCCGAGGTACTCAACCCGGAAATTCGCACTCGTCTGCCCGGTGGAAACCATCTGGAGCGCGATGACTCCGTGGAAGGCGTCACCCTCTACAGACTCCCGCTGCAGCGTGACCGTGATCGGATTCTCGCCGCGCTGCAGCCGGACCGTCACCACACCGTCTTCACCACTGGCTGGTGCGGAAACCGGCCGCCATCCCAGGCGGCTGGCGAGCCATCCCAGGAGCAGCCAGGCCTGCGCCGAAACCCGCGACCCGAAATTGTCATCCACGTATTCGATGCGCACGTCGGAAATTGCATCCAGGCACGGCCGAAATTCCAGACCGTCAAAAAATTGCGCGGTGAGCGCCTGCCAGGGTGTAAGCCGCGCCCAGTTCACGTCGCTGTAGGCGATGTCGAAAGGCTGATCCTTGACGAGGTGGCCCACCCACGCGAGGTCCTCATCCGGCTCGCGGAAATCCGCTGAGTCGAAGATCATGTAATCCGACGAGCCCACCAGCCGCTCGAAGAAACTTCCCTCGAACGGCGGATCGCCGCGCCACCACAGGTACACCGGCAACTCCGGATCGATCAGCGGCAGCACCGCGCCTTCCAGACCGTCCACCGCGTCGCCGCGCGCGTCGATGGTCACCTGCTCGCAGCAGAGTTGACGCACCCCGCCGTTGAGCGCCGTCGTGTGTACTTGCGTCCAGGCCCGCATCGCGGACTCGGGCGCTTTTGGCTGGGCAATGACGGTAATGGCGCGCAGGGGATGTTTTTCGACGATTTCCGAGAGCACGTCGTCGATCAACTGCGACACATTCGGGTCCTGGGAAAAAATCAGCAAATTCAGCGTGGCCGCGCGCACGATGGCATCGCCGCCGCCCACCGTGGCGCGCTGCTGCCATGCCTTGGTGAGCGTCTGCAAGACCTTTTCCGGGTCCACCGCGAGCGGCTCGCTGGCGGTGATGGTTCCTCCGTTGGGCGTTGCGTTCGTCATCAGATCCTCCTCCAGCGATGGCCGTCGCGCTCCAGCAGCGCGGCGGATTCGGCCGGTCCCCAGGTGCCGGCTTCGTAATTCGGGAAATTGCCGGGCCGCGTCTGGCTCCACGTGTCCAGAATCGGCATGAACAGCGTCCACGACGCGTCCACCCAGTCGTAGCGGGGGAACAGGCTGGCGTCGCCCAGCATGCAATCCAGGATGAGGCGCTGGTAGCCGTCCACGCCCTGCGATCCAAAAGAGGTTCCGTAGCGGAAATCCATGCGCACCGGACGCAGGCTCATCTGCGGACCGGGCAATTTCGCCTCGAAGCGCATGGAAATTCCCTCGTCGGGCTGAATGCGCAGCACCAGACTGTTCACTTCAACGCGGTCCGTGGGACCCTGCTCAAAAAGAAGATGGGGCAGCTCGCGGAACTGGATGGCCACTTCGGAAAGCCGCCGCGCGAGCCGCTTGCCGCTGCGCACGTAGAAAGGCACGCCCGCCCAGCGCCAGTTGTCGATCAGGAATTTCATCGCGGCGTAGGTTTCGGTGTTGCTGTCCGGCTTGCAGCCTTCTTCCTCGCGGTAGCCGGGCACGCGCTGCCCGCCGATCCACCCCTTGCCGTACTGGCCGCGGACGGCGTTGGCGGGAATCGTATCCGGGGTGAACGGGCGGATGGCGCGCATCACCTTGGCGGTCTCGTCGCGCACCTCGTTGGCCTTGAAGGTGGCCGGCGGCTCCATTGCCGCGATGCTGAGCACCTGCATCACGTGGCTCTGGATCATGTCGCGCAGGGCGCCGGCCTCTTCGTAGTAGGCGCCGCGTCCCTCGAGTCCAAGGCTCTCGGCCACCGTGATCTGCACGTGGTCGACGTAGCGGCGATTCCACACGGGCTCGAACAGCAGGTTGGCGAAGCGGAAGACCAGCATGTTCTGCACGGTTTCCTTGCCCAGGTAATGATCAATGCGATACACCTGGTCTTCGCGGAACGCATTGGTTACCTCGCGCTGCAAGGCGCGCGCGCTGGTCAGGTCGCGGCCGAAGGGTTTTTCGATAATGATGCGCACCCACCCGTGAGCTTCAGTGGGCGACAATCCCTGCAGGGGGTCGTTCGCGTCGCGGCCCAGGTTCGACGAGGCGATTCCCTGCACGATGGTGGGGAACGCGCTGGGCGGCACCGCGAGGTAGAACAGGTGATTTCCACCGGTGCCGCGCGCCTCGTCGAGGGTCTTCAGCTTTTCGCCAAGGTCGGCCCATCGCTGCGCGTCCTGGTAATCCGCGTCGAAATAATACAGGCCATTGGCGAACGACTCCCACACCGGGGTCGTGGTGTCGTACCCCTGCTCTTTCAGCGAGGCCTTGACGCTGTCGCGGAAAGCATCGTCGGACATTTTCGTGCGCGCCATTCCGACCACCGTGAAGCCGCCCGGCAAGAGGCGGGACTGCGCGAGGTTGAAGATCGAGGGCATCAGCTTGCGGTGGGACAGGTCACCGGTCGCGCCGGCGATGATCATGATGCACGGCTCCGGCGTGCGCTCGATCTGCAAACCGTGGCGCAGTGGGTTGACCTGCTCGGCGGAGACAGTGGGAAGGGTCGGGGCGGTAGTCACAACAGCATCCTCCAGCCGTTTTGTCGCCTGTCGCTCGGACGACGGGCTCCGGGGGCGCGGGAGTTCGGGTTTTGCCCGCCCGCCTCCTTTATCGGCGCGGGCAGGAGTCCCTCCGACTTCGAGGAAGACGCCGCCCGCAAATTTCCCGAAGAGGAGCCCGTGGCATGAGCACGACCACCACGCCCTTGCAGTACGTGGAACGCCTGTGGGACGACAGCATCGTCCCCACGCTCGTGGATTACATCAAGATTCCCAACAAGTCGCAGGATTTTGATCCGCAGTGGCGCGAGCACGGCCACATGGATCGCGCGGTGGCGCTCATCGAGGGCTGGTGCAAGGAGAACGCGGTGCCCGGCATGACCGTCGAAGTGGTGCGCCTGGACAACCGTGGCCCGGTCATTCTCATGGAGGTGCCTGCCCGCGGGTCGAAGGACGCGTCCTCCGGTACGTCCGACGACACCGTGCTCCTTTACGGGCACCTGGACAAGCAGCCCGAGATGCACGGCTGGAACGAGGGTCTCGGCCCCTGGACCCCGGTGCAGCGCGACGACAGGCTGTACGGCCGCGGCGGCGCCGATGACGGCTATGCCGCGTTCGCCTCGCTGGGCGCCATCAAGACGCTCCACGAGCGGGGGAAGGCGCACGCGCGCTGCGTCATCCTCATCGAGTCCGGCGAGGAGAGCGGCAGCCCCGACCTGCCCGCGTACATCGAGGCGCTTGCCGACCGCATCGGCAAGCCGTCCCTGGTGGTGTGCCTCGACTCCGGCTGCGGCGACTACGAGCGGATGTGGTGCACGACCTCGCTGCGGGGGATGGTGAACGGCACGCTCAACGTGCAGGTGCTCCTCGAGGGCGTGCACAGCGGCGACGCGAGCGGCATCGTGCCGTCCAGCTTCCGCATCGCGCGCACGCTGCTGAGCCGCCTGGAGGAGGAGAAGAGCGGCCGCATCCTGCTGGACGCGCTGCAAAGCGACATCCCCGCCCAGCGCAAGGAGCAGGCCGCGGCGGTGGCTGGCGTGCTCGACACCGCGGTGTACGACAAGTTTCCGTTTGCGGGCGGCACGAAGAAGCCGATGCACGACAACCTCACCGAGCTGGTGCTGAACCGCACGTGGCGGCCCACGCTGTCGGTGACCGGCGCGGCCGGGCTGCCGGCCCTGGAAAACGCCGGCAACGTGCTGCGGCCTTACACCTCGCTCAAGCTGTCGCTGCGCCTGCCGCCCAACTGCCCGTCCGAATCGGCGGTGGCCGCGGTGAAGGTCGCCCTGGAGAAGGATCCTCCGTACGGCGCGAACGTGACCTTCGAGGGGGACGGCGCCGACGGCTGGAACGCGCCGCCGCTGGCCGACTGGCTGGGCGCCTCGGTGGCGCGCGCGTCGCGGACCTATTTCGGCAACGATGCCGTGTACATGGGCGAAGGCGGATCGATTCCGTTCATGGCGATGCTCGGTCGGAAATTCCCCGAGGCGCAATTTCTTATTACCGGCGTCCTTGGCCCGGGCTCGAACGCGCACGGGCCCAACGAGTTTCTGCACATTCCCACGGGCAAGAAGCTGACGGCCTGCGTGGCGGACGTGCTGGCCGATCACGCGGAGCGGAAAAGGTAGACCGTCGCGGGTTGGGGAGTTTACGAGAAAACCCTTCTCGAGAACGCCGAGAAGAACTGCCCGATCTCCAGGCACTGGCCAGCACGAAGATTCTGTTGCCCGCGCGTCGGAGTGGTCAGACGCGCGGGTAAAAAAACCGGCCTCTCCTCAGCAGAGAGGCCGGTTTTTTTTAGCGGTCTTTTTCCGCCAGCCAGGTGGAGCGAAGCGCTTCCGCCAGCCGGCTGGGGCGCTCCCGCGCGAGGGTTTCGAG
>VGFD01000407.1 GCA_016868975.1 Armatimonadota bacterium
CGAAGGCATCCGGCGCACCGACGCCGCGGCCCTCGATGAGTACGTGGCGTCCCTGGCGACGGCCCGGCCGGATGCGATGACGCCCGCCGAGCGCCTGGCGTTCTGGCTGAACGCCTACAACGCCCTGGTCATCTCCGCCATCGTGAAGGGAGTGGCTCCACAGGAAGCGGCCGGCCGCGCGGCGTTCTTCTACGGTCGGAAGTTCGACGTGGCGGGGCGATCCCGCACGCTGATCGACATCGAGAACAACGTGATTCGCGAGGTGTTTCGGGACCCGCGCATCCACTTCGCACTGGTGTGCGGCTCGAAGGGCTGTCCCCTGCTGCGCCCGTCCGCCTATGCGGGCGACTCGCTCGACGCGGTGCTCGACGAGGAGACGCGCCGCTTCATCAACGACCCGTCGCGTGTCAAGCTGGATCGCGACCGCCGCGTCGTCCGCGTGAGCAGCATCTTCCAGTGGTATCGCAAGGACTTCGCGGGCAGCGACCAGGCCCTGCTGCAGTACCTGGCCCGCTACCTGCCCGCGGAGGATCAGCAGGCGCTGGCCGGCGGGACGTGGCGCGTCGAGTTCATCGACTACGACTGGACCCTGAACGGGACCCGGCCGCGGGTGCCGCAAGCCGACAAGGTGTCGTCGCCGGACGCGTGGGGCAACTGATCGTCGTCATTCCATGCGGGGGCTGTTGGGACAGGTTGACACCGGCCCCGTCCCGAACCGACCTCGCATGACGACCCCCCCCACGCGGCGGAAAAGAGGCTTGCGCCTGCTCATCCTTGCGGCCGTCTGGCTGCTCGCCCCGAACGCGCTCGCGCAGGAGCAAACGGAGGCGGTCCCGACGACCGTCGTCCGCAGGCGGGCGGACACGCAAACCCAGGTCCGCGACGAGAACGTGCACCTCAACACGTGGGCGGGTTCTGACCCCATTCCCGGGACGGACGCGCGCATCAAGCTGGGCGGCTTTTTCGAGGTGGACGGGATCACCGACAGCGGTCGCATCGGCAGCGAAGGGCAGTTCGTCACCGCGACCATCGCGACCGCCAACACGCCGGGGCCGATTGGCCGTCGGGCAGGCGTCAGCGTCAGCCCGACACGGGTTCACGTCGAAGCCCGCAGCCCCATCGACGATCGCCAGCTGCGCGTGGTCCTGTCCGGGGATTTTTTTCGAGACGGGCTTGGCCTGCAGCCGGAACCGCGCGTCCGCCAGGCCTTCGTGGAGGTCACCCGGCTGCTGTTTGGCGCGAACCTGCGGATTGGACAATCCTGGTCCACGCTTGCGGATCTAGAGGCCTTCCCCAATGTCATACGGGCAAATTGATTTCCCTATCCCTATCCCTCTATCCCTTCAAGGCGGCAATCCCCTCCGCCAGCAGGGGGTGGGAAAGCGCGCCCGGATGCGCCGAGCGTCGTCGGGATTCTTGCCCCGCGTCCGAAGCGCCTTCGGCCCACAGGAGGATTGCGGTGCCGTCATGGACGGCGTGAAGCAGGCGGCGTGACATGAGCGCGGAAATTCCGCACCGCCGGAGAATGCACCCTGTGAATAACCCGCGAATTTATGGACAACTTTTCCGGAACGATCGCGGAGGGGTCAGCGCGGTTCCTCCAGGGCGCCGCCGTCGCGCAACAGCGTCCGGGCGGTGTCCGCGAAGGCACGCGCCTGGCGCAGCGCCTCCTCCGCCATGGGCCGGTTGAAGACGGACGCGGCGTCGTATTCGGCCTCTTCCCGGTCGCGTTGCAGGTCGCGCAGGCTCTTCGCCTGCTCCGGCGCAATGCGGCCGGGCAGGACGAAGTGCACGTTGATGAGGTGATGCACCCCGCCGTGCGTCTTCGACTCGAGCCCTTCCATCAGCAACAGCGCCCGCGCATAGTGAAAGGCGCCGTAGTACGCGGCGCTGACCGCCCCCTCGAGCATCCCGCGTTCGAGCAGTACCTCGGCTTGCAGAAAGCGATCCTCGGCCCGCTTCACTTCGAGGCCAACGTTGAAATGGCGGTTCTCCGGAGTCATATTTCGATGCCTTCCTCCATTACAGCCCGCGCCAGCAACCGCTCGCGCCGCAGCAACTCGTCGAAGTGCGCGCGGCTCATCACCAGCGGAGATATCACGAACGGATACCCCAGTTCCCCCTCCGCCCCGAGGGCTGCCTCCGACACGTGGCGCTTCACGAGAGCGGGATCTCCGACGGTCAAGACAAGAACGTCCATGTCCGAGTCCTCGCGTGCCTCTCCCCGGGCTCGCGACCCGTACACGCGCAGCGAGACCACTTCACCGGGCGCCGCGACCAGCAATCGCTCCTTGAAGGCGTGCGCGGCGCGGCGTTCCAACGTGTTGAGTCCCATCCAGCACGTCTTCGACACCGCGCGAGATCCGCCCTCGGGCTGAAGGAGCGCGTGCAAATGTCCGGCAACACCGGAGGCGGTTGAGCCCGTCGTCTCGGCGGTGACCGTCCGCGGGAAGCGCACATAAGATGCATGAAACGAGTACATAATCGCCCACAATGTACCGTTTCCGTACATCTTACGTGAACCTGTCGCAGGACCAGATACGCGCGACAGGCGGACGACCGCTGAGCCGTGGACGTGCTGCAAAGCGTGGACGCAGGTTCAATCGGCTGCACGCGCGCGTTCACCGACCGCTACGAGCGGGTGTGGCCATGGGACCCGCCGGCGGGCCGCGCCGCTTGCGCGGCCGTCCGGCGAATCGGTGTGTATTCGTCCGTCCCCGTCAGACTGTCACGCCCCGGGGATCGGCGCGGGAGGCGGACCTGGACCCTTCCGGGCACGCTCTCCGAGCCGTGGCTCGGAGATTCCGACCAACTGGGGAATGACCCAGGGGGAGTCGCCTTCGGCGCCCCCTGGCCCCCCCACTGGAATGGGTGCTCGACACGCGCAGGCCGTTGTTGTTGTTCCTGTTTGTGGGGTTGTTCCTGTTGCGGTTGGCGCCGCGGAAGTTGTCGGGATTGTTGTTGTTCCAGGAACCGCCGCGGTTTTTCGGCCGCCTCCCCTCCCCGCCGCTGAGCGGGAAGCCTTTGCCCGGGCCGTTTCAACCGGCCGGGCAGGTAATGCGCACTTCGGAGAACAGCCGCTCGCGCAGGCGCCAGGTGTCGGCGTGCGACGCGTGGCCGATCCACGACTGCACCGAAGCGGTAACCCGCTCGAGCGGCAGGCTCCCGGCGGTGCAGGCCGACGACAACCGCCGCAGCCGGCGGCGCGCCCGCAGCACGCTCTCGCGCGGCAGGCGGACCGAATCCGGCGTGACGCGGTAGCCGAGCAGGCGCAACCCCTCGCTGACCGGCGCCACGAAGCCCTTGCGCTCGTGAAACCGCAGGCGGAGCGTGGCGCCAAATTCCTCGATGCGGCGGCGCGCGTCGTGCATTTCCTCGGCCGAACCACCGAGCACCACCAGATCGTCCACGTAGCGCAGGTAGCGACCGAAGCCAAGGGTGCGGGTCACGAACTGGTCGAGCGGGTCGAGATACATGTTGGCGAAAAACTGGCTGGTCTGGTTGCCGATGGGAAGCCCGCGGCGGCGCGCGGCGGCAACGGCCGGGTCGTCGCCGGCAAAGACCAGGTCGACGGTTTCCTGGCGGTTGCTGCCGTCCACGATGCGGCGCGCGAGGTCGAGCACCCGGCGGTCGGAAATTTTTCTGGCCAGCGTTTTCATCAGGATTTCGTGATCGACGCTGGGAAAGAATTTCCGCACGTCCATTTTCAGGAAATATTTCGAGGAGCGAATCCACTTGCGATACTGGCGCAGCGCCGCGTGCGTGCCTTTGTCCTTGCGGCAGGCGTACGAATGAAAGATGAACGACTTTTCGTAAATGGGCTCCAGCACGCTCACCAGGGCGTGGTGCACCACCCGGTCGCGGAAAGGCGCGGCGCTGATAAGGCGCGGCTTGGGCTCGCGGACGAGAAATTCGCGGAAGCGACCGGGCCGCCACGCGCCGTCCTGCAATTCACGCTGCAAGGCCAGGACGTTGGCCTCCAGGCGGACGAGAAAATCGGACACCTCCGGACGGTGGCGCTTGCCGAGGGCGGCGCGGCGCGCGCAGGCCAGCAGGTTGTCGAACGCCACGAGGCCCTCGAACAGATCGTCGTGGCGCTTCATGCGCCGACCGCGGCGGAGGCCACCGGCGGCTCGCGGCGCTGCGCCCCGGCCTTCATCCAGCCGCCCACCTGGCGGCCGATCTCGTCGAGGACCCGAGAGCCGTGCTCGTAGCGGCGGGGACTCAGCAGCGTGAGCTCGTGGGACAACCGGAGCAGGCAGCACAGCCGATCGACCCGCACCACGGCCTGGCGCAGCACCTGCGGACGCGTCTCGGGAGAGACGCGCGCTTCAACCAGGAGATCGAGCAACTCGAGGGCGGCGCCTTCGATCCGCTCACCCAGCAGAAATCGCTGCTGGCGCGGAAATTGCGCAACAGCCGGGACCAGCCACTTCACGAAATCGTAGGTACGATCCAGCACCGGCAGGCGGTTCACGCGGATATTCCCCCTGAAACAAACTTTCCCCGATGTTGAGGGATATTCCTCAAGAACCGCTTGAAATCCTGCCCGAAAAGATCGCGGATGAAGAAAAAGAAAAGAGATAAGGTCTGATGGGCTCAGAGGGTCCTCGACACGCGCAGGCCGTAGTAGCTGAGCCTGCTTGCGGGGCCGTTCCAGTTGCGGTAGGCGCCGCGGAAGATGTCGGGATCGTAGAAGTACCAGGAACCGCCGCGGAGAACGCGAGCCTTTTGTCCGAACATATCGTTGTTCGAGGTATTACCCGGGTAGCGGTCGTACCAGTCGGCGGTCCACTCCCACACGTTGCCGGCCAGGTCCAGGCAGCCGAACGGGGAGGCGCCGGCCGGATACGAGCCCACCGGTAGCGGGCCGGTGCGCTTGCTGCCGGCGCTGTTGCAGCAGCGGGACGCGTCCCACTCGTTGCCCCACGGGTACTTGCGGCTCTCGGTGCCGCGGGCCGCGTACTCCCACTCCTCCTCCGTGGCCAGCCGCAACCCGGCCCAGCGGCAGTAGGCCGTGGCGTCGTTCCAGGAAACCTGCACCACCGGCAGGCGGGGATCCGCGCTGGAGCCGCCGCCGGACGGATGACGCCAGCTCGCGCTCTTATCCTGCTTCCAGGTACTGCCGTCCCACACGTACCCCCCGCCGCCTTTCTCCGCCTCGGTCACGTACCCGGTGGCCGCGAAGCGCTCGAACTGCTCGTTGGTCACCTCGTATTTGCCCATCCAGAAGGACTGCACCGTCACCCGCTGCGGCGGCTTCTCGTCCGCCTCGCCGTCGCTG
>VGFD01000408.1 GCA_016868975.1 Armatimonadota bacterium
CCAACCTGGCCGGCGTGGCGCCCGAGCACCTCGGACTGCACGCGCGGATGGTCGCGATGGACGACCCGCAGGCCACCGCCAACCTGCTTGAGAAGTGGATCGGAACGGACGGGGAGCAGTAATCGATGATGGATCAGATGACGCAAAGCGATCGCCTGACCGGCATGCAGAAAGCCGCCATCCTGCTGATGGAGATCGGCGTGGAATCGTCGGTCGAAATCACCAAGCGGATCAACCAGCGGACGCTCCCGGTGCTCACCCGCGAGCTGAAGAACGTGGCCTCCATCCCGGAAGAGCGGCGCCGGGAAGTCGTCAAGGAGTTTCTCTCGCAGTTCGCCGGCAAGGGCGGCGGGCTGGGCGGCGATGACTTCGCGCACGAGCTACTCAAGCGCACGCTCGAGTCGTCGCAGTTCAAGGCGCTCGACTTCATGCAGACGTGTGATCGCACCCAGATGGTGGAGATCATCAACGAAGAGCATCCCCAGGTCGGAGCGTTCATCCTCGCCTACCTGCCGGCCAAGATGGCCAGCACGGTGATTGCTTCGCTGTCGAAGGAAGCGCAGGCGGATCTGGCCATGCGCCTGGCCACCATGCACCAGCCGTCGGTGGAAGCCCTTGAGGTTCTCGATCGCGTCCTGGAAACCCGGCTCAACATCGTCAGCCGCGGCCCGCTGAAAATCGGCGGCGTTCCCAACCTCGTGCAGATTCTGCGCAGCGCCGGGCGCAACACCGAGCAGCTCGTGCTGGAGACGTTTTCGGAGAAGCGCCCGGATCTCGCCGAGCAGGCCAAAAAGATGATGCTCGTGTTCGAGGACCTCATCCGCCTCGACGACATGTCGTTCCAGAAAATTCTCAAGCAGATCGACGGCCGCACGCTGGCGCTGGCCCTCAAGCGCACCACGCCGGAAATTGAAGGCCTCGTGATGCGCAACCTCTCCGAACGCGTCCGCGAGATGCTCATCAGCGACATGGAAGCGCTCGGGAAAGTGCGCCTTTCGGAAGTCATGGAAGCGCAGCAGAAAATCGTGGAGTGCTTCCGCCAGCTTGAGCGCACCGGCGAAGTGGTGCTGCTGGATCCGGAGGAGGAGCTGATATGAAGCGCGAGGTGCCGGCCAGCGCGGCCATCCTCACCATCGTGCAGCAGCGCGCCGTCGCCGTCATGCAGGAGGCGCGCGACGCCGCCGACGCCATCCGCAAAGCCGCCTACGACGAGGGTTTTCGCAGCGGCCAGGAGGAAGGCCGCCGCGCCGCCGAGCAGATGGTGGTGGAGCGCTATCGCACCGCCCTCGACGAAGTGCAGCGCGAGCAGCTTGTGCAGGAAGCGGCGGTTCGCCAGTGGTTTATCGACTCCGAGCCGCGCATGGTGGAGATGGTGATGGAGATCGCCGCCACGGTCATCAAGCAGCAGGCCGAAATTGATCGGGAAATGGCGGTCCGCCAGCTGCGCGCCGCCCTGGACGCGCTGGGGACGGCGGCCTGGGCGCGAGTGCGGGCCAATCCAATTGACCTGCCGGCCATCAGCGAGGCGGATCGCGCCAAGGCGTACTCCTCGAAAATCCCTGACTTCCAGGTGGTGGGGGACGAGTCCATTTCCCCGGGTGGGATTTTTGTGGAAGCGCCGGGCGCCCGCATCGACGCCACCATCGAGATGCAGCTCGAGCAGGTCCGCCAGGGATTGCAGCGTGCCTCCTGATCGTCCAACGTCGATCGGCCCGCCACCGATTCTGGAGGAAACCCTGAGCGCGCTCCGCCAGCGCCTGCGGGCCACCAATCCGCTGGTGCGCACCGGGGAAGTGACCCAGATGGTGGGCACCATCATTGAGGCCCGGGGCCCCACCGCGCCGACCGGCGCCATTTGTGAGATAGAGACCTCCGCCGGCCCGGTGCTCGCGGAGGTTGTTGGTTTTCATGCGCGCGGGCTGCAATTGCTGCCCCTGGGGCCGGTTTCCGGCGTGGCCTCCGGCGCGCGGGTGACGATACTCGCGGACTCGGCCACCATAGGGTTGTCCCCGGCGCTGTTGGGCCGGGTGCTGGACGCCTCCGGAAATCTCATCGACGGTGGCGAGCCGATCCGCGTGGAGGAATTCCGCACGCTGGATGCCGCGCCGCCGTCGCCCATGGATCGGCAGCGCATCGATCATCCGCTCTCCACCGGCGTGCGCGCGCTCGATGCTTTTCTCACGCTGGGAAAAGGCCAGCGGGTGGGCGTGTTCGCCGGATCCGGCGTGGGCAAGAGCACGCTGCTGGGCATGCTGGCGCGGCACGGGGCCGCCGACGTAAACGTGGTCGGCCTCATTGGCGAGCGCGGCCGCGAGGTGATGGAATTTATTGAGCGCGACCTGGGCGAGGAGGGACGCGCGCGCACCGTCGTCGTGGTTACCACCTCGGACTCGCCGGCCCCGGCACGCGTGCGGGCGGCGCTGACCACAACGGTCATTGCGGAATATTTCCGCGATCAGGGGCTCGACGTCTGTCTGATGATGGATTCGGTGACCCGCGTGGCGATGGCACAGCGGGAAATCGGGCTGGCCATCGGCGAGCCGTCCGCCACGCGCGGCTACACGCCGTCGGTGTTCGCGCTGATGCCGCGCCTGCTGGAGCGCTCGGGCATGGGGGCGGTGGGATCCATTACCGGCATTTACACAGTGCTCGTCGAAGGCGACGACATGAACGAGCCGGTCGCGGACACCGTGCGCGGCATCCTGGACGGTCACGTGGTGCTTTCGCGCCGCCTGGCGCAGCGCAATCACTATCCCGCCGTGGAGATCCTGCACAGCGTCTCGCGCTTGATGCCGGCCATCACCTCGGCGGAGCATCGCGGCATGGCGTCCCAGGCGCGCGACATGCTGGCCCGCCTGGAGAGCGCCCGCGATCTGCGCGACGTGGGCGCGTACGTGTCGGGCTCGAACCCGGCGCTGGATCGCGCGATCTTCCTGGAAGACGACCTGAGCGGGTTCCTCCGCCAGCGCGTGGAGGAAGTGTGCCCGCTGGAGGAGGCGGTCGAGCGCCTCCGAGACCTGCTGGCCCAGGACCCGCCCGAGGCGTGACGGGGGTGTTACCTGCCCCGACGGCGCAGCGCTACCTGCCTGACGCCAGCGACGCCGCGTTCTGGACCAGCTTGACGAACTCGGCGCGGTAGCCCTCGCGGTCGTCGCCGCGCGCGGATTCCGCCCATTGCAGGACCTGCGCGTAGGTGGTGTCGCCCTTGTAGGCCGACTCGCGGAGCAGCATTCCGAAGGACGCCACCGAAGTCGAGAAGCGCAGGTTGGTGGACGCCTTTTCGAAAGCCACCGCGGCCTGGCTTACTGGAAATTCGAGGAGCTTGCTCACGTCGCCGTCCGGCGCCTTGTAGCGGACCTTCACCGTGGCGATCTCGCCGCCGCCGCTGGTCGCCGCGGGCTTCTGATATTTCAGCGCGTCTACTTTGCTGTCGGGGATCGGCTCGCCCGGCGGGATCAATTCGTACAACGCGGTCACGCTCTGTCCGGCCCCGATTTCACCGGCGTCTTTTTTGTCGTTGTTGAAATCCTCGCTGCGCAGCATGCGGTTCTCATAGCCCAGCAGGCGGTAGCCGCCCACCTTCGCGGGATTGAACTCGATCTGCAATTTCACGTCCTTGGCGATGGTCATCAGCGTGCCGCCGCCCTGCTCGACGAGCACCTTGCGGGCTTCGTTGAGCGAGTCGATGTAGGCGTAGTTTCCGTTGCCCTTGTCGGCCAGCAATTCCATGGTGGAATCCTTGTAATTGCCCATGCCAAAGCCGAGCACGCTGAGGAACACGCCGCTCTTGCGCTTTTCCTCGATCAATTGCACCAGATCGCTCTGGCTGGTGGTGCCCACGTTGAAGTCGCCGTCGGTGCACAGGATCACGCGGTTGATCCCGTTTTTCTGGAAGGTCGCCTGGGCCGTCTTGTAGGCCAGCTCGAGACCGGAGGCCCCGTTCGTGGAGCCGCCCGCCTCCAGCCGCGCCAGCGACTCGCGGATGGCGTCCTTGCGCGCCCCGGACGTCGGCTGCAACACCAGGCCCGAGGAGCCGGCGTACACCACGATGGACACCCGGTCGCGCGCGTCGAGCGTCTGGAGCAGCGCCATCAGGGACTGCTTGAGCAGCGGCAGCTTGTTGGCCGGCTGCATGGATCCCGACACGTCGATCAAGAACACGAGATTGCGTGGCGGAAGCTGCTTGTTCGGCACGCGCATGCCCTGCACCCCAATCGACAACAGGGTGTGCTTCGGCGCCCAGGGGCAGGCCGCGCTTTCGGTGGTCACCGAAAACGGCACGCCGCCCTCTGGATCAGGATAGTCGTAGTTGAAGTAGTTGATCAATTCTTCCAGCCGCACCGCGCCCTTCGGAGGCTTCTGGCCGAGCGCCAGCATGCGGCGCACGTTGGCGTAGCTGGCGGTGTCGACGTCGATGGAAAAGGTGGACAGCGGGTTGGTCTGCGCGGCCAGGAACGGATTTTCTTCCTGGTGGGCGTAGGATTCGGTGTTGAACTCGCCGGCCGGGCGGCGGAATTCGTCCTCTTCCTTTTCCTGCATCGGGTAATAACAGCCGCCGCTCTTGTCCTTGGGCGAGGCCGATACCACACCATACGTCGCCCGTTCGTTGGGTCGATTGACCGGCGTGGTCGTGTTCGCCACCGGCGGGATCGCCGGCACGAGCGTCAGGCGCAGTTGTCCCTGCGCGACGGCATAGGTGAAGCGGCACTGCCGCGCCAGCTCTTGCAGGGCGCGACTGCACGGCACGTTGTCCCAGTGCACGGTGACCAGTGCAAAAAGGCCGGGCGGGGCGACCAGGCGCACCTGCATGCGCGTGGCGATCTGCTGCAGCACCGTGGTCAGCGGCACGTTTTTCGCATGCAGCGTGATGGTCGGCTCCGCCGAGCGCACCGACGCGCTCAGCGCGAATCCCAACAACAGCGTCAGGGCAAGGCCCTTCAAGAATGTTCGTGGCATGGGAGAACCCTCCGAAGAAACTGAATGGGTCTCCCGTCGCCGGCTCAAAAAAGTTTATTTCACCCCACCGTGCTGGTTGCGGGATCGGCTCTTATCGTCAGACCCGCCGATCCAATTAAGCCCCCCGGCGCGGTTAATTTTTCGGGGCGCCTGGCCGAAAAAGGGGGCACCATCGGAGGCCAGCGTGCCTTTGAGGACTTGATTTCCGAGGAGGGGATTGTTCTGGCTGTTCAGGCAGCATCCGCGGCACCCAGGTCCATGGAGCGGAACCCGCAGGACCCCGCAAGTCCGTCGTCTAAGAGCGGC
>VGFD01000409.1 GCA_016868975.1 Armatimonadota bacterium
TGCTTGCGCGCCGCCTCCACCGAGAGTCCCGCGGGCACGAGCGCCGCGTGTGCCGCCGCGAGGTCCTCGGAGGTCACCTTGTCGGTGACCTCGCCCGCCGAGGACGAGTAGCGCCACGACTGCTGCGACGCGTGGGTGATGCGCTCTCCCGCGCGCTTGATGGCAGAGTCCGCGGAAGCGATCGACGACTTCGCGGTCTCGATCTGCTGGCGATCGTAATCCACCGCGGCCTCGACCGCGCGACGGGCGGCCTCGGCGGCCTCCAGCGCGGTACGAGCCTCGAACGGATTGCGCGGTGCCTTGCCCACCGCCCTGTGCGCGACCTCTAGCTTCGGCTCGGCCTGGGTCAACAACTCAGGCGACTTCTCGCGCACAAACGACTGCTTCACATGCTGCCGAGTCGCCACAAACCGCTGGTCCATCGCCGCCAATTCTTTTTCACACGCCGTCTGCTTCTCAGCCAGCAGGCGCTCCGCGGCGGTCACCCCGTCAAGCTGCGCCTGAGCGGCTTTCAACACGCCGTCGGCCTCGCCCAGGTCGGACATGGCCGTGAGGATCCGTGCCTTATCGAAATTCCCGATGCCGCGATCGGTGATCTCGTGTGCCTCGACGAGCAATTTCCGGGCTTCGTCGATATTGTCGGCCACGGTGTTGCCGGCGCCGGCCTCGGCGGCCACCAGTCGCTGCACGGCGGCGTCGAAAGTTTTCTGGATGTTGCTGAGCGACGGCGTGTATTTCGCGTCAATCGATTTTTCGGCGGCCAGCGTGCGCTCCTGGCGTTCTTTGAGCGTCGGCGCGTACGCCTTCAGTCCCTCGCGCGTCTGGGACACCAGCGAGAGCGCCTCGCGCGTCTGCCCGTCCACCCGCTGCAATTGCGTATCGGTGACCGAGGTGTCGCCCACGCTCAGGCGGCCCCTCACCGCGTCCAGCGCATGGTTGGCGTCGGCGATGCGCGTCGAAGGATCCCGCGTCGGTTCGCGCAGCGCTCCCTCCGGAGTGCCCGCCTTGAACGCGCCGGCCTGCTGCAGCGCGGCGGTAATTTCCTGACGCGCCTTCGCAATCTCCGCGTCGGCCTTGCCGACCGTGCCCAGCGACTCCTGGTGGCGCGCGTCGTGCTTCACAACGGTGGTCACGTGCTCGCCGAACTTGCGAAGGTCCGGCGTCAGGGCCTGCAGATCCTTGTCCACCGAGGTGCGCACCGCGGTGTTTGCGATCTGCTCGAGGCGGTCAGACAATTCCTTCGCCTCGGCAAATGCCCACTCCGTCTTCACGCCATGTGACCGCAACGTGTTGTCGGCCTCGGTCAGGGTGGGCAACACGCTCCTCCGGGCCTCTTCGCCAGCGCCGAGAACCTTGTTCACGTCGCCGATCAGGCGCTCCGACGGCTCGGCGTACTTGTCCCACGCCTGGATGAAATCGCGGCGGGCCAGGGCGCGGCCCTGGGCAATCATACCCGGTTTCCCGTCTTCTCCGAGCACCACCGGCAACACGTTTCCGGTAATGGACTTCGCCACGAACAATCCATCCGGTCCGGACGCCTGCAGTTTTTCGGCGCGGGCTTTGGCGTCCGCGGCGTCCTTGTCGATTTCGTCGAGCTTGCCGTCGATAGATTCAAACTTGCTCTCGATCTCAGTGAGGATTTTCTGCGCCTGGTCGCGGTTGTCGGCCATGGCCAGCAGAACCTCTTGAAAGGTCAGCGAGAATTCGCGGGTGGTGCCCTGCTTCATCAATTCCTCGCGCCAGGTGGCGGCCTTGCTGTTCTTCTGCAGAACGGCGCGCGACGAGTCGGAGAAATTGAGCGACACCTTCTCCTTGCTGGTCAACACGGCCAGCGCCCGGTCGAAATTACCCGTCGTGACATGGTTCTTGACCCACTGGAAGCCGCTGGGGCGCACCAACTTTTTCGCTTCCTCCATGAATTTATCGCTGCCTCCCACGAGCGTGAGCGCGTCCTTGCAGTGCTCCTGCAGTTTGTCGGCGAGCGCGCGGGTCTAGCCTTCGTATGCCGCCACTTCGTGCACGTCGCTCTGGTTGAGCAGCGCCATCAATTCCTGGGCGCGGGCGCCGATGTCGGCAATTGCCTTCTGGAGCGCTTCCTCCGCCTCGGCCTTTTTGTGGCGGGCTCGGCGGTTCAACAGGAAGGTCACCACCAGGACCGCCAGCGTCACGCCGCCAAGGACCGCGTTGCGCACGTTGCGCATGGTCTTTTCGTGGTCGAGCCGCGCCCGGGTGGTCTGGCGAGACGCCTGAACGTGCTGGGAGGCGCTCTCCGCCTGCTCCTGCGCCGCCTTCAATGACTCGGTGTAAGACGTGTCCTTGGCGTTAAAGGCAATTCCCAAACGGGCCAGCATGTTGCCGGCCGCATCCAGGCTCTTGCGCGCCTCGCGGGCACCAGCGTTGTCCTCAAGCCCTTGCAGCGCGCTCTCCATACGCGCGAGATCGGCTTTGAGCGCCTGAATCTGCGCGGGCGCCTGGCGATATCCCGACATCGCGGCTTGCTGCGTGCTCACCGCCGAGACCACCGCCTGGCTCAGCCGGGTGGCCTCCGGCAGGTTGTCCCTGCTCACCGCCTCGCGTGCCGCGTCCAGTTGCGCTTCCCAGCCGGCCACGTCGGGATCTCCGATCTGACCGCCCTTGCCGAACTCGTCCTGAAACTTCTTGATCTCTGGCTTTGCGCCGGCCAACGCGGTCTGGGCCAGGGCGATCTGCTCACGCACCGGACCCACGGTCCGCTCGACGTGGGCATTCACCGCCTGGATGATCTGCTGCATGACCGGCTGGAGCGAGCCCGCAAGGTCTTTCTGCTGGTTCTTGAACGCGTCGATGAACATCTCCATCAACGGCCCCGGCGTGCCGTCCTCGGCCGCGAAATTCGCCTCGCCCACGTTCAGGCGATCCGGCAACTCCTCGGAGCGCATGAAGACCTTGCGCTTCATGGGATTTTCGTTGACGTTCGTGTAAATCATGAAAACGACGCCGTCTTTTTCGCCAGTGTCCGGCTGCGCCACCGACTGGAACGCATGGCTGTTCGCGATGCCGCGGCTCAGCACGTTATCGTCGCGGCCAACGTCGGTGGTCTTGTCCACGAGCACCACGTACACGTTGGGATGGTCGGCGAGAACCTGCTTGAAGTGCTCGATCTCCTGGGTGCTGAGAGGGCGGCCGTTGAGCGCGGGCTGGCCCACGATGTAGAGTTGCCGCTCGCGGGAGAACTTTTCGACGACTTCGTCCACACTGCCGACGTGGACCGGGCCGGCCTCTCGAGCGCGGGTGTCGGTGGAAGTCGTCCGAACGGTGGACACGCTTGTCGGCTGCTGCGCGTGCGCCGGCTGCGCGGTCCCCGCGAGGATGCCGAAGCCGGTGAGGGCGAGCGCGACGCCGATCCCGATCTTCTTGCCGACCGACGCCATCGCGGGAGCGTCCACGGCGGCCGCTTCCGGCGCCAGGCGCATCGGGTGGGCGTTGCCCGTGCCGGTGCTCCATTCCACGGCGTCGTTCTCGCAGACCGCGGCGCCCACCGGCGCGCTGGCCCGGTACGGGGACTGGATCAATGGGCCGTTGCCAGACCGAATGGCGTCCATCGTTGCTACCTCGCGTATCTTTTGTAGGCCAGGTTGATGCTGACCGATCCCGCCGTGCCGTTCGCGGTCATGTTGGGCGCCGTCAGGGTAGGAGAACAGCCCCAAAAATCCTGAAAAACGAGGCCCGCGGCGTTTCAGTTTTTTTCTATATCCGTGGTATACTCTGGCGTCAACCCAGATGACACGAGGAGATACCATGGATACGCGGACGATTCTCGCGGGGGCCAGGCAGCTCCAGACCAGGACGATCGGCACCGGCGGCGTGCTGAGCGCGCCGGTCGAGACGCCCACCGAATCCGTGGAGTGGAGCACCGGACCCCGCCTGGGGGAAATGCGCTTCGCCGTGAAGAGCCCCTTCGCGAACAACGCGTCGGCCGGCGAGCAGCCTACCGTGGCTGCGCCCACCACGATTGACTCTACGCACCTTTCCGAAGAGACGAAGAGCACGTCACGCCGCATCATGAGCGGCGTGGCGCTGGCGCTCACCGGCCTCGGCGTGGTCGGTGGGATGGTCGCAATGCCCCAGCCCGCGATGGCGCAGACCGTGTCCACCACGCAGGCCCAGCAGCAGGCCACCCAGACCGACAACCGCGTGCGCAACACGACGCCGGTCCGCGTGCAGAACATCGGGCAGGTCGTCGACGGGTTCGACAAGGGCAACCAGATTTACGTGGTCGGCAATCCCGCCCTGAATGGGACGCCGCTCAGCCAGCGCGACATGGCCCGCTACCAGGAAGTGCTCCAGAAATATCCCAACACGTACGTGGTGCTGGTCGACAAGACCACCAACGTGACGGGCGACGACAATCTTCTGAGCCGCGGCATCGGCAACAACGCCGAGTTCCAGGGCGTGGTCAACCCGCAGACCGGCGAGCGCGACGGTGTCGTCTTCATGATCTACCACAACGTGGACGGCAACCCGCAGGCCCGCAAGATCTTCATGCGCTCCGAGGCCATGCTCGACAGGCTGGGCGTTGGCGAGGAAGCCTTCGCAGCCGAGGACGGCACCCCGGGCCGCCTGCTCAACCAGTTCATCAACGCCTTCAAGAACGAGGGCAAGGACATCCCCGGATCCCTCGAGGTGGTCATGCAGACCATCCAGGGCGCGGTCGACGCCAACGTCCAGCAGGTCGTGGGCGGCGCCCAGCAGGCCGTGCAGGAAGCGAACACCGCGCTCAACGGCGTGCGCCCCAAAGTCGGAGAATTCCAGCGTCAGTACGGCGAGGGCGGCAGGCTCGGCTCGCCGGACATCCAGGGCTGGACCAACCAGCTCAACCGCGCCACCGAGGCGCTCCAGCACCACGATTTCAACACGGCGAAGTCGCTGAGCGGCAACGTGCTCTCCGCGATCCGCGCGCAGGAAACCGCGATGGCCAACTACGGCCAGGCGCCGGGGATCGCCACGCAGGTCCGCGAGCAGCTCGCCCAGGTGCAGCGCCAGCTCGGTGAATTGCAGAGCAACGGCCACGCGGAGAGCGCCAACACGGCGTACCAGCAGGCCACCCGCAGCCTGGAGACCTTCGACACCCAGTACAAGGCGAAGGACCCCGCGTTCATGGAGAGCCTCCAGAACGCCCGCACCCAGGCCAGGACGGCGGCCGACGAAGTAGCCGCCTCCAAGTCGTCCACCGAGACCGCCAAGAAGGTCAAGATCGCCATCGCCTCCACCATCACGCTG
>VGFD01000410.1 GCA_016868975.1 Armatimonadota bacterium
CATCTATTATTTCCGGGTGGACGATCGTCGGGCGCTGCTCGCCCACGTCCGCGGATTTCTCAAGCCGGGCGGAAGATTGCTGCTCACCACCGGCTGCGGGGGCGGATCGGCCGCCATGCAGGTGCTCAGCCTGTGGGGCGCTGCGACCGATGGGTGCGGGCGGCTGCCTTCGCCCCGCGAGCTTACCCGGCAACTGCGCGAGGCCGGGTTTACCGCGATCGAGCGCAACCTGCTCCTGCCCGGTGACAGCTATTTTGCCTTTACGGCGGTGAATCCCTGACGGGAAAACCAGCTCATGCCGACGTGCACGCCCTTGCGCCACGCACCGCGGCGGCGATCTCCACGGCGCGGAGCCCGTCGGTCGCGGTGGCAAGAGCGCCCCAGCCCTCGCCGCGGACCGCTCGCTCGAAGTCGCCAATCTCCTCGGCGAACGCATGTTTGGCGGTAG
Organism: Armatimonadota bacterium; assembly: GCA_016868975.1. Classification (GTDB taxonomy): domain Bacteria; phylum Vulcanimicrobiota; class Xenobia; order RGZZ01; family RGZZ01; genus VGFD01. The sequence goes on from VGFD01000410.1 coordinate 449, forward strand.
CTTCCCATCCGAACAATCGTTCGTGTACGTTCAACAAGGGATACAGCCGCCAGCGGCGCGGCCCTTCCCGGGGGGCGTCGAGGTTGGCCATGGGCGCGTAGTAGGCGCGCGTCAGGCCGCGACTTCCGTAGATTTCCAGCACCAGGCGATAGCCCTTCCACTCGCCCCAGGTGGCGTGGTACGAGACGGGGACCCCGCCCGCGGTCACCATGGTGGCCGTCGCGTGGTCTTCCGAGCCGGGCACTTTCCACACGTTGCCGCTGGCGACGCCGAACACTTCAGTGATCTCGCCGGCCACCCAGCGGATGAGGTCGGTCATGTGCAGGCCAATGTCCATCATCACGCCGCCGCCGGACAGGTCTCCGCGGTACATCCACTCGGCGCGGAACTCGGAGACCCCGCGGTGACCGGCCAGGGCGCGCACGTGCTGGATGTCCCCCAGAGAGCCGCTGGCAACCGCCCGCTTCAGGTGTTGCATGCAGGGAAAATAGCGGTGGTTGAAGCCCACGGCCAGCACGCGGTCCCCGGCCTGGGAGACGATTTCGCGGCAGGCTTCCACGGTCGTGGCCAGCGGCTTCTCGCACAGGACGTGCTTGCCGGCCCCGAGCGCGTGCAACACCATGTCGCGGTGCAGCGGCGCCGGCGTGGCCACGATGATCGCGTCCACCCGGGGATCGTCGAGCAGGCGCCGATACTCCGTCACGGCCGGAACGCCAATCCGCTCGGCGGCGGCGCGATCGGTGTCCGCCACCGCGACCAGTCTCGACCCCAGCACCTGGGCGCGCATGCGTCCCACGACGCCGGCCCCGATCAAGCCGAATTTCACTGTCGGAAACAAGGCAGCCAGCAACTGGTGCGGCGGGCTTCTCGGGTGCGATTTACGAGCAACGCGAAATCCTCCTGGGAGTGGCGGTGATCGGCGGCCTCGTCTGCCGCCGGAGCGCATGATGTTGAGGGTGAGGTGGAGCAGGTCCTGCCACGCGAGGTCGAGCAGCCGGGCCACTACGCCGAGGATTCTCCTACGAGCCGCAAGTACGCGTCCAGGTGAGGCTCGGGCGCCCATTTTTTTTCGAACATCGCGTGGCCGCGCGCGCCCAGGTCGTCTCGCAGGGTTGGATTTTCCAGCAGGCGGATCATCGCTTCGCGTAATTCCCCTTGCGTGCGATAGGTGAAGCCGCCGCCGCTGTCGCGCACCGGCTCGGCCACGGCGCCCAGGTCGCGGGCGATCACCGGGGTTTTGTGGGCGAACGCTTCGATGGTGACGGTGCCGAAGGTTTCGTAAGTGAGCGAGGGGACGACCACCGCCACGGCGTGCGCGTACAGCGGGCCGAGAGCGGCTTCGGACAGGCGGCCGAGGTAGCGCACCTGGGGATGAGATAGGGCGTCGGGGCCTTCGCCGGCGACCAGCAGATTGGCGTCGAGGCCCTGGACGGCGGGGATCACGGTGTGCGTGCCCTTGTATTTTTCGAGGCGTCCCACGACGAGAAAATAGGGCTTGCCGTGGGGCCGCGAACCGTCCTGTCCGGCGCGGGGAGCGAAAATCGGAAATACTTCCAGCGGCCTGGGAAATCCGCGCTCTCCGTGCAGTTTTGCGGCGGCGCGGCTGGGCGCCAGAAAATGATCCACGTGATTCGCGCAGCGTTGCAGCATTGAGGTGTAGCGCCAGAATTGGGGAGGACGGCGGGCCATGACGACGCATTTAACGCACTCTGGCCGCTCGCACGCGCGCCGTCCGAATTTCCACATGACGTGGGTGGGACACACCAGCCAGTGCTCGTGCGTGGTGTAGAGTTTTTTCCGGGCGCGGCCCATGGTGAGAATCCCCGGCCCGAGCAGGGACACGTTGTGGTAATGGATCACGTCAAAGGGCCGCGCCAGGATGCGCTGCAGCGCGGGCCAGTAGAGCAGCGGCCAGCCGGTCTGGTGGGCCACGATGGCGCCCAGCGGCGCCGAGAGGCCGTGCACGGTGACACCGTTGGATGGAGTCGGCTTTTGCACGCGGTGCGCGTCGAGGCTGTGCACCACCTCGACTTCATGTCCCTGGGCGGCGAGCGCCTCGGCGAGACGCCGCACGTACACCGCGTCGCCGCCGTGGTGATGCGGGGGATAAAACGTCGTAACGTGAAGAAACCTCATCGCCCTCGCGCGCTCAGTCAGGAAATAAAGTGCGAACCGCGCACCTACCGCGCGGACAAGCACGGTGCCTTCAACGCTCGGGCGGCAGGTCCTTCGGTCCGCGGATCAGGGCGAGCAGCCTTCGCGCGGGCTCGTCCCAGGATAAGCCGGCGGCCGCCGTTGACGCCGCGGCGGACATTTTCGCCCGCAGGTCGGGGTCCTCGAGCACGCGCTCCAGGGCCGCGCGAATTTCGGCCGTCGAGCCCGGGTCCACGTACAACCCGCCGTCGCCGAGCAGGTCGGGGAGGGGAGACGCCGCGGTGGCCACCACCGGGCAACCGCACGCCGCCGCCTCCACCGCGGGCAGGCCGAAGCCCTCGTTTCAGGAGGGAAGCGCCAGCACCCAGGCTCGATTCAGGAGTTGGGCAAGGGCCTCGTCCGCATAAAAGCCGGTGAAGCGGACCCGAACCCCCAGGGGGGCAGCCTGGCGGCGGAGGGCTTCGACGTCCCAGCGGAACGCTTCGTCGCGATCCTCGCCCACCAACAGCAGGTTTACGTCAGCGAAGCGCGGCTGCGCGGCAATTTGCGCGAACGCGTCGAGGAGCCGGGGGACATTCTTGAGCGGGGCGAATCCGCCGACGTACGCGATGGTCCGGGAAACTGGCAGGTCCATGGGCCGGAAAATCGGATCCGGCGCTTCGCCGATGACCTCCGTCGAGGCTCCGAAAATTTGCTTGATTCCCCGCCGCGAGTGCTCCGATACCGTGCCCAGCGCGTGCGCCTGCCAGCGGGCCAGCGCGGATTTCAGGCGCCACAGCCAGCGGCCGAGCCCGGGATGGAGCGTCAGCTCTGGATACAATTCGGCCGTCACGTCGTGAATAACCACGATCTTTCGCGCCCGACAAAATATCGGCACGTACGAGTACAGCGTTGGAAACAGCACGACGTCGAAGCGCGGATCCGACAGCGCGCGGCCGCTGCGGATTAAATTCAGGACCGTTCGCCGCGCGTCAATCCGAATGATCTCGGCGGCCGGCAGATTTTCCGCGTCGCGATCCACCACCAGCGTCCAGTGATGTTCGGGCGCGGCCGCGAGCAGGGCCGGCAGCAATCCCCGCAAGTGCCGCCCGAAGCCGCGTTGCATTGACCAGCAGGTGGCATCCACTCCGACGCGCAGGGGCGCGGACCGTGAGCGGGAAGTCACCGCGCGTGAACGTCCTGATCTACGGTGCGAACGGGCGGCTCGGCCGCATGGTGGCCGCTGCCTTGCGGGCCCGCGGCGCGCGACTGCGGCTGAGCGGCCGCAGCCGCGAGCGGGTGAAAACCGCCGCGAAGGAAGGCGACGAAGTCTCCGACGACGCGCGCGGGGTGGACGTTGTCGTGAACTGCGCGCCCACCGACCGCGCCGCGACCGACGCGCTCATCGCGACCGCCGTCGCGGCGGGGGCGCATTACGCGGACGCGGCCGGCGAGCAGGCTCTCGTCCGCCACGTGCTCGACGTGCACGCTCGGGCCGGCGTCGCCGTCATTCCCGCGCTGGGATTCGACTACGCGGTGGGCGACTGCCTGGCCGCCGTGGCTGCCCGTGGGCTGGAGCCGTGCGCCGAAGTAACCGTCGCCTACGCCTTCGGAGGACGGCAGGCCGGCGCCAACAGCGTCGCCTTCGCCAGCGCCGGCCCGCGCGGGCACGAAGTCGTGTATCGCAACGGGCAGTGGCACCCGGCCGGACTTGCGCTCGATTTCGGCACGTTTGATTTTCCGCAGCCGTTTGGCCGCCAGCGTGTTGGCCGCTACGGGGCCGGCGAGGTGGTCACCGTGCCGCGCCACGTTCGAACCCGCAGGGTTCGCGCTTACATCGCCGCGTCCGCGCTGGTGCCTCATCCAGCGCTCGTCCCGTTGTTTCCGTTGGTGCGCCCGCTGGCCGCGCTGGCGGTGCGCACGCCGCTGCGGCACGTCGTTGGGATGGTGGGCGGACTGCTCGCCCGCGTCGGGTCCACTCGTGAACCCGACTCCCCCACAGTCGGGTCCACCGCTGGGCCCGACTCCGCGGCCGGCGCGGCAACAGGCCCCTCGTTCGTCGTCGTGGCCGAGGCCCGCGCCCTCGACGGCCGCGTTGCTCGCGCCACCGCCACGGGTCCGAATTGCCACGCCGCCACCGCGGAAATCCTGGCGCTGGGCGCGCAATTCCTCGCAAACGGGGAAATCAAGGGCGCGCTCTCGGCCGCCGCGGCGTTTCCCCCGGATAAACTTCTCGATGCCCTGACCACCGTCCTCACCTGGTCGCTCGAGTCTCCCTGAAGCGCGCCATGGCCACCGCGCTGGCCGCCATCAGGGCCGCCGCGAACAGCATGGGCTGCATCGGATCAAAATCGTTGAGCACCCCGGCCACCATCGAGGCGATGAACCACGCAAGCGCGGCGGTGGATCCCACCATTCCGAGAATCCAGCCCTGCCGCGCCTTGCCCGCGACGTCCGAGAACACCATCACGATGCCGGCGTAGGCCACCGACACGGCGGTGCCGCACAGCACCGCCAGGATGTCCTCGTCGTAGGGCCCGTAAAGTAGCGCCGAACAGAGGATGAACAGCGCGGTCAGCCCCAGCCCGGCCGCGGTGAGCGGTTTCACGGCGAAGCGCTTCAACAAGAGTGGCTGCACGACCGCGTAAGCCAGACAAAATCCGGCGCCCAG
>VGFD01000411.1 GCA_016868975.1 Armatimonadota bacterium
TTGATCACGGAGTCCCCCGCGCCCACTCCGTCACGATCACGGAGTCCCCCGCGCCCACTCCAGCGGGTCAGCGCTGCCGCAGGCCGTCCACCAGCACCCATTCGATGGCGGCGTCGGGGGGAAGGACGCTCACGTAGTGCAGGTCGGCAAGGCCCAGGGGTAGGTCCGGACCGGTGTCGAGCACGCTGGACGCAACGGTCGCCGCTTCGCGATCCAGCACGGACGACGCCACCCAGGTCAGGCCGCTGGAAACGGCCCGGTCCGGCAGCACGGCCAGCGGGCGTCCGTGGGCCAGGTAGCGCGCGCGCTGCGATGGCGTGACGCTGGCCAGCGCGAGATCGAGGGCCTCCTGGCTGATGACCGCCCCCGCGGCCGGCAGTGCGGGGAGAGGAGTCCCCAGCGCGCGGGCCGTGGCGGACGGGCTCTTCATCTTGATGGCCAGCGTCGTTCCGCTCACGGGGATGGTGGAGATGTCCAGGGGATTGATGGGTGGGGCCTCCAGGTAGGGGGCTTCCAGCACCACCTGGCCCCCGTTCTCCGTCCGCAGGGCGGGGCGGCTCAGCGCCAGGGACGGCGTGTCCTCCTGGTCTTTGGGGCGAACTTCGAAGCGCGCGCCGGGGATGGTGGAGACTCCCAGCGAGGCGCGGGCCGCGCGGGCTACCCACTGGTCATGCCCCGCCCGCGCCTGCAGGAAGGGCTCCACCATGGGCGAGGTGTCGCGCACCGCGGCGTCCAGGCGCGCCTGCGCGGCTTCCCGCTCGGGTTGGGGCAGTACCGGACCGGCCCGGGCAGCCAGGAAGTCGTCCACTACTCCCGCGATGGCGTTGTGGGCGTCGGCCAGGGTTGTTTCGGCGGGCAGGTCATCGGACAAGATCCGACCGTCCGCGAAGGCGGCGTGGTTGACGCCGGGCAGCACCACCACCGGCGTCTCCGGCGTTCCCTGCCCTTCCTTCCAGGCCTCGGCCACGCGCGTCACCCGCGTCAGGCCGTCGACCTCGCCGCCGACGGTGAGCACCGGGCGGGGATACAGTGGGGCCGTCGGCACGCCGGACACCCCGTGAGCAAGGTACGCGCCCAGCAGAACGACCCCGCCGCACTCGAACTCCTGGGCGGCCTGCTGTGCCACCACTCCCCCCAGGGAGTGGCCCGCCAGGAAGCGGCGCTCAGCGGGGAAGGAGACGCCGGCCGCGGATTCGGCGCGATTCAGCACCTGGCGCATCTGCCAGGCTGCGCCGACGGGCGCGGGGGTGTTGAAGGGGAAGCCGGGCACCGCCACCCACAGTCGCTCGCTGCTCTGCTGCTGGAGGGAGCGGACGAGGTCATCGTACGCCTCCGGGCCCAGTCCGGCGCCCGGCAGCAGGATGAGCAGGACGTCCGGACCGCCCGCGCGCAGGGGTCGGTGCAGGCGCACCTGGGGCAGTGCGCCGGTCGTCTGGGGGGTGGTGGGGGAGTGCGTGCGAATCGTGGTCAAGGAACGCTCCCAGCGGAAGAATCCAGCCTCCATGGTAATTGCGGCACCTGAAAAGAAACCAGACAAATCGTCATCTCGCCGTGATTCTCTCGCAAGACCCAGAAGGATTTGGTGGCACCACGGTGGAATGAGTTATACAAATGGAGCTTAAGTAAGACTATGGCGACCAGGGTAGGACCGAAGGGACAGGTGGTGATTGAGCAAGACATCCGCCGAAAGCTTGGCGTCCAGCCGGGCTGGGTGGCGCTCCAGCGGCTTGTTGGCGACCACGTTGAGATCGTTTTCCTCCCCCCGCAGCACGAGGAGTCATTAAAGGGGGCCCTCTCTCAATATGCGCGCAACGCTCGATTCACGAACGATGCCTGGCAGGAGGTCAAGGCAGCGGCCTGGGAGCGATCCCTGAGTGGTCCGCGGCGCACGTCTGATCACGATTTGGAGCCCCGGGCGCGGACCACTAAGCCCCCAATCGGTTTGATCGTGTCGCGCGACACGCCAGGGCCAGTTGATGTCCCGTAAGGCGACGCTACTTGTGTCGCGCGCCACTTAGCGAGAAAGACGCGCCTCTTTGAGCGGCCTTCTGGATGCCAGCGTCCTCGTCCGCTACCTCACGGGCGATCCACCGGAAGATGCCGACGAAGCGGCGCGAATCATCGAATCAGAAGAATTTCGGGAGATTGCTCCGGTCACCCTTGCCGAAGTCGGTTTTGTATTGACGAGCGTCTACAAGGTGCCACGCGACAAGGCCGTCGACGAGCTGGTACGTTTATTGCAGAAGCGAAATCTAAGCGTCATCGGGCTCGACAAAGGGCTCGCGCTGCAGGCGCTCCTTCTTTGCCGACCGTCGGGCAGAGTCTCCTTCGCCGATGCCCTGGTGTGGGCCACAGCGCGGGCAACCACATCCCCTGTGTATACTTTCGATCAGAGATTCCCTGGGGATGGAATTGAAGTGCGCCACAGGGGTTGAACATTGTCACCGAGGGCGTGCCCCTGTGACCCAGGAGTACAAGCACGACACCAGGGCGCGGCGCTCAGGCGCCTGAGACGGTCAGAATCCTGGCCGAACTGCAAACCTCCAGTTGAAGGAGCGTGGGTACTTCCCGGAGTGATGGTTGTCGTGTTGCAGGTGACGAAGGTCAGTGCGCCCCGCGCGCCTCCAGCAACTCGGCGATCTCGGCGTGGCCGTGGCGGCGCGCGTCTTCCGCCGGAGTTCCACCCCACCGATCGCGCGGGCTGAGGTTTGCGCCGTGGTTCATGAAGAAATCGACCACGTGTCGGTGGCCTTCCGACGCGGCGAGGTGGAGCGGCGTGCGGCCGTCGTAGTCGGCGCCGTCGAGGTCCACGCCGAAGGCGTAGAGGCGCTGGATGGCCGTCAGGTCGCCCTTGCTCGCGGACCAGATCAGGGACACGATGACATCCGCCTCGGCGTGGATGCGGTCGCGCCGGGGATCCCTTTTCTCCGACAATCCGGTGAGGTTGTCGTAGTTGTGGAAGTTGAACGTCTCCACCAGCTTCTTGCAGAAGGCGATGCCGCGCACGCTGTTGCCCTGCTTGTCGAGGCGCGGAGACCAGGTGCAGATGCCGCCCACGTTCGGCACCACGATCATGATGGCCCCCGACACGCCGCTCTTCGCCGGCAGGCCGATGGAGAATGCGAATTCGCCGGAGAAATCGTACATGCCGCAGGAGTACATGAGCGACAGGCAGTGCTGCACCGTCTTCGGGTGGAAAATGCGCTTGCCCGTCGCAGGACACACGCCGCCGTTCGCCAGCGTCGCCGCAACGACGGCGAGTTGCTCCGTGTTCATCTCGATGGAGCAGCACTGGAAATAAAATTCCAGCGTCGCGATCAGGTCGGTCCCTTCGGGGAATCCGTTGTGTTCGCGCATAAAATATCCGAGAGCGAAATTGCGATCGGCGGTGGCCCGCTCCGACAGGTAGACCGAGTTGCTGAAGCCGATCTTGGTGTCGCCTGCCAGGGCGCTCCAGCGGTCGATGACGTGATCGAAGCGATCGGCCATGTCGCCGCCCAGGTTGACGAGGGAGCAGCACATGATGGCGCCGGCGTTGATCATCGTGTTGTGCGGCTTGCCCGCGCGGTTCAGGGTGAGCTCGTTGAACCCGTGGCCGCTCGGCTCGCGCCCGACGTAGCGGTGCACCACGTCATCGCCGTGCTCCTCCAGCGCCAGGCAATAGTTGACGGGCTTGCAGCACGACTGCCAACCGGCGGTGCCGTCGGGCACCGGCGCGGCCGGCGAGGGCGGCGTCAGCGTCCCAGCGGGATGGCACTGGCGTAGCAGGCGTCCCGGCGGGGTCTCGTGCCACAGACCTGCGCCGACGGGCGGAGCGGTTGCCGGGCCGCAAGGGCCGGCTGCTGCGAACCACCTACTTCTTCACACCGGTTTCGTACGCCGGTTTCCACGCGGTCTGTGGCGCACAACTTGGTGACGCCGCCGTGCCAGCGTAACCAGACGCGCTTCTCGAAGTCAAGCGGGGACGTGCCGGTCCGCTCGATTATGCATGGTTTCCCCGGTGCTTCCCAAAATCACGCTTGACCGTCATCACGTCGACCCCGTTCGAAATCGGGCACGTCAGGGGAATAACGCTCAAGCAGTTCCTGCTCAACAATGCCAGTCCAAGCCCCGCCAATTTCAGAAACCGAGGACAATATCGAGTGCTGAACGAATTTTAGGCCAATACATGCTTTCAAGTGTGCCAACAAGGCCTAAGACCCTGCGATGATCGACCCAGCGAATCTGGCCCGCGTCAATGTAGCGATCCTGTTCCAGGCCATTTTCCGGAGTCGACTTCACGTTTACGACGTACGGGGCGTTCTTGGCGCCCGGTATCAAGGGCATGACCACGGTGAGGTGACCATGGCGGTTGCCGTAATCATTCTGCACGATCAAGCACGATCGCGTTTTCCGGGCTTCTGCTCCGATCCCAGGGTCCAGGTTGACCCGGCGAATTTCCCCACGGCGATATTTAAGCTGCCCTTCAGGCATTCAAGCCGTCTCCCACCGTGCTGTCCCAGGCCTCAACTTCTTCGCGCCAGGCGGCGTCCGCGGCGTCCCGCTTGTACGCATCTTCTAGTTCTGCGTCCAACTGGCGGCGGCGTTCCTGAGAAAGGACACGAAACCTTCGCCGTGATGGCTTTGACGCCGCCGTTCCCATACGCCCGATGGTCTGTCGACTTGTTGGCCAACCATCGATGATAAAACCAGCATCCAGGCGCTCGAGCGAAAGCATCCTGAATCGCCGCCGCGACCGCACCGCAATCGACGCATCGCCTTTGAGCACAAGCGTCACGGAGTGGTGAACCTGATCGCTGCGTCTAACGTACAGACGGGCGAAGTCGCCGCCGAATGCATCGACAGGAACGACAGTGCGGCTTTCATTCGCTTCGTTCGGTGGCTGATGAAGCTTTACCCGAAGCGCAAGCTCTACCTCGTTCTCGACAACGGTACAACCCATCGAAGTAAGGAAACCGAGGTTTTTTTGCGAAACACCCTCGTCTGGTTCCCGTTTTCACGCCGACCCATGCGTCGTGGCTCAACCAGGTCGAGATCTGGTTCTCGCTGCTGAGCCGTCAGGCACTTCGCCACGTCACCTTCCGGAGCAAGGGCGAATTGCGGGAAAGAATCCTAAGTTTCAAGGCTGCCCATACAACGCAGCCGGCACAACGGCTCGGCCTGCACATCGTCCCTACCTTGAGCGTCCACATACACGAAAGCACCGCGGCTTCGAACACTCACAACTTTGCATGTCGACCACTTCGTCC